>JBKPCD010000028.1:0-45190 GCA_046727175.1 Acidobacteriota bacterium
GACCAGACAAGGATCAGGCGCGCCAGCGCGCCCGCCGGAGCGGAGTGGGGCAGGGGGCCCCGCGAGCGACGGCGATGGGGGGTCCGGCGGGGCGAAGCCCCCCGGTTAAGTTTAGATAGAGGAGTCAAGCACACCATGAACTCAGATTTCCGTGAAACCGGCTCGGCAGCGTCAGAACGGCGGGCCAAAAGCATCAAGGCCGGGCTGGCCGCGGCGCTCCTGCTGACCGGCTCGTTGATCGGCTGGAGCGCGTCCGCGATTGGTCCGGGCCCGACAGCCTCGGCTGCGCCGTCCACGACAACCGCCACGGCACCAGCCGCCGCGTCGGATCGCGTGATCGGCGCCGGAGGCGATTCGTACGCGCCGCTCGTCGACCAGATTGCGCCTGCCGTTGCGACCGTCAAGTCCGAGCGCCGGGTTCGAACGAGCGGCCGGTCAGTGCTTCCCGACGATCCACTGCTCCGTCAGTTCTTCGGCGATCGATTCGGACCCGACCGCGCGCCGCGCGAATTCCGTCAAGGGGGACTTGGATCGGCAGTCATCGTTCGTTCTGACGGGTATCTCCTGACGAACAATCACGTGGTCGACGGCGCCGATCGCGTCGACGTCGAGCTCACCGATGGCCGAACGTTCAGAGCAAAGGTGATCGGGACCGACGAGCCCAGTGATCTCGCGGTGCTCAAGGTCGACGGATCAAACCTCCACACGCTGTCGCTCGGCGATTCCGACAAGGTGCGCGTCGGCGACGTCGTGCTCGCCGTCGGCAATCCGCTGGGGGTCGGGCAGACGGTGACGATGGGCATCGTGAGCGCGAAAGGGCGGCAGAGCGTGCACGACAACGAGAGCTACGAAGACTTCATCCAGACCGATGCGCCCATCAATCAGGGGAACTCCGGCGGCGCGCTGGTGAACACGCGCGGTGAGCTCATCGGCATCAACTCGCAGATCCTCACGCCTTCGGGCGGCAACATCGGTATCGGCTTCGCGATTCCCGCGAACATGGCGCGCAACGTCATGACGCAGCTGATCGAGCACGGCTCGGTTCGTCGTGGTCTGCTCGGCATTACCGTGCAACCGGTGACGTCGGAGATCGCGCGAAGCCTCGGCCTGTCGAACCCGCAGGGTGCGCTCGTGAGTTCGGTGCAGTCTGGCGGCGCCGCCGACACGGCCGGCATCCGCCGCGGCGATGTGATCACCGCCGTCAACGGCCACGTGGTGAAAGACGGCAACACGCTGCGGAACGAGGTCTCGCAGATGATGCCGGGCACCGACACGCGCGTGACGGTCGTGCGCGACGGCAAGGAACAAACTTTCAACGTCCGCCTCGGCGAGCTCAAGGCCGAGGACCGTGCGTCCGCTGAAGGCCGCGAGAACGGTGGCGACCGCGGCGCCTTCGGGCTCACGCTGGAGCCGCTCACGCGCGACACGGCAAGGGAGCTTGGCGTCAAGGCCACGGGCGGCGTGGTCGTGACCGAGGTCGCACCGTCGGGCCGCGCGGCTGACGCGGGCCTCCGGCCGGGTGACGTGATCGAGGAAGTCGACGGCGCCAAGGTCGAGACCCCGGCGGCGCTGCGGTCCGCGCTGACGAAAGCCAGCAACAAACCAGCGCTGCTGCTCGTCCATCGCGGTGCCAACACGATGTTTGTTCCGCTCGATCGCGGATAGCGAACCGTCCAGCGCTCAAGGTTCAAGGTTCGGGGTTCACCGTTCCGTGACCCCGCCTTGAACCTTGAAACGCCTTTTCCGCTGTTTCAGCCCAACCATTCGGCTCCGACCCCGCCTCCCTTGCTCGCCACGCTCGTTTGGGAGACACTCAAGGCACAGCCATTTACAAATCAGCGATCAACGATCGACAGTCTCGTGTCGCCCATGACCATCATCGGCAAGGCAATCACCGTGAACGGCACTATCGAGGCGGAAGAACCGTTGTCGATCGCAGGAACAGTCCTTGGCAACGTGCGCGTCGCGAACCACGAAGTGGTCCTCGAACCCGACGCGCGGGTGGAAGGTGCGGTGACGGGCCGGACGATTATCGTCCGTGGCCGGTCGTCGGGGCGGCTGATCGCGCGCGAGCTCGTGCGCGTCCAGCGGAGCGCCACGGTGCAGGCGGACATCGCCGCGCCGAAGCTCGCACTCGAAGAGGGCGCCCTGTTCAACGGCGCCGTCGAACCGGCTGTGAAGGCGAACGCCGCACTCCTCGTAGCCGCCTACCGCAAGAAGAGCCAACGGATTGCGGATTGCTGATTGCGGACTGTTGATTGCTGGTTGAGAAGACTTCCCGCACCGAAGCCTCCCGACGCTGGTACGACGCGGTCGCACCTGCAACATTCGGAATCGCCGCGGCTGTCGTCATCGTCATCGCAGCCGCGACGCTGCTCTGGATGGGTCGGATCCCCATCTGCAAGTGCGGTTACGTGAAGCTCTGGCACGGCATTGTCGCGAGCGCCGAGAACTCGCAACACATCTCCGACTGGTACACCTTCTCCCACATCATTCACGGGTTCGCCTTCTATGGGTTGCTCTGGCTCGTCGCGCGGCGCTGGCCCGTCGGCCTGCGGCTGGTCGCGGCGGTGCTCCTCGAGTCCTCATGGGAAATTTTCGAGAACACCGACTTCATCATCAACCGTTATCGCGCCGTCACGATCTCGCTCGATTACTACGGCGACAGCGTGCTGAATTCAGTCTGCGACATCCTCGCGATGGTCCTCGGTTTCGTCGCCGCGTCGCGGCTGCGCGTGTGGACGATCGTGGGGATTACGATCGCACTCGAGCTGTTCGTCGGCTGGGTGATCCGCGACAACCTGACGCTGAACATCATCATGCTCATTCATCCGTTCGACGCGATTAAGCACTGGCAAGCTGGCGGATGAAAGACCCTGTCGGGGCCGGGGACCGGCGGCTCGGTAGCCCCGACTGACTATTTATCAACATATCTACATAAAAGCATATTGACAGTGCCACTCTCTTTGTTCTAGGCAGGAGGCGGACGATGAGGCGAAATGCTCTGCTGGGTGTGGCAGCCGGAACAGCCGGCGGTCGGCTCGGCGGGCGGACTTCCCTTCGGCAGCGCGGTATGGCTCATCGCCGACGAAATTGGAGTCCCACTCGTCGGGTTCGCGTCGAACCCGACGGACTACCCCATCTCCCGTCAAGCGAGCGCTCTCGCATCACACCTGATCTATGGTCTGACCGTTGAGGGTGAACGGCGCGTGCGACCCGGCCAGGCCGACGCCGCGTAACAGGTTCTCGGTTCCTGGTTCTCGGTCCAGAGTCGAACCGGAACCGGAGAATCAGGAACTGGGAACCGAGAGCCTCACCGGGACTTGCCCCGACAACCAGTTCCCGTGCGAGGCCTGTGCACGTGAAAATGCCCGTGCACGGGCACGACGACGGCACGACCACGAAGCATTCGAGCCACGTGGCCGGCTGATGTCTCCACCCTTCCGAATGCCTCGAGATGAAAGTTCTTGACGTCGTAACTGATAGCGCAACGCAAGCACGCCCGACCTTTGTTCTCGTCGCGACCGGATCGGCTTACCTGCTGGCTGTCCTGGTTCTCGTGATCTCCCGCACTCCACTGGGTTCTCCGCTCTTCTTTGCGATTGTTGCAATCATGGCGCTCGCATTTGCCCTAACGCTGGCGAATGCCGGTCGGCTCCCTGCCGCTCGTCCCCGTCTGCTGCTCGGCGCATTTGCGTTCGCGCTCGCGTTCCGCATCCCGCTTGCGCTGGCGCCTGTCGGCGCCGACAACGACATGATTCGCTACCTCTGGGACGGGCGGGTGCAACGCCTCGGCCTCAACCCGTACCTGGTCGTGCCCGCGGATCCTGCGATGGGCGTCACCCATACACCGGAGACGGCAACCATGCCGAGCCGCCGCGCGCGCACGCCGTATCCGCCGGCGGCACAGCTGTTTTTTCGGATGGTCGTCAGTGTCAAGGATTCGGCGCTTGCGATGAAGCTCGCGATCGTCGGATGCGACCTGCTCACGATTGTCGTGCTCTGGAGGTGGCTGACGGTCACGGGTCGGAATGAATGGCTGGCGCTCGCGTATGCGTGGAATCCGCTGGTCGTCATCGAGGCCGCGCACAGCGGTCACATCGATGCGGTCGGGGCGATGTGGCTTGCCGCATCCGCGTACTGGCTCGCGAGGAGACGCACACTGCTCTCGACGATCGCTTTCGTGCTCGCCGTCGCAACCAAGCTGCTGCCGATCGTGCTCGCGCCGCTATACGTCGGACGGATCCGCGTGCGAGATGCGATCCTCGGAGCGGCACTGATGGCCGCGCTGTATCTTCAGTTCACCGAGCATGCGACACTGCCGTTCGGCGCCGTCCCCAGTGTCGTCGCCCACATCCGGTTCAACGGACCGCTCTTTCGCGCGCTCGCGTGGATCTCGACGCCGCAGGTCGCAGCAGCAATCGCGGTGCTCCTCGGCCTCGTCGCTGCGGTCGTCGCTCGGTGGAAACTCCCTGGCACACACCCTGCGGCCTGGGCGTGGCCAATGGCCATCTCGCTTGCGAGTGCGCCCGTGGTCTACCCGTGGTATCTCCTCTACATTGCTCCGTTTTTGTACGTGCGCGAGACGTTGCCGCTCCTCGCCTGGAACTTCAGCGCGCTGTCGACCTATGTCGTGTGGAATATCTCACGACACGGAGGCAGCTGGATTGTGCCTGGCTGGGTGATGGTGCTCGAGTACGCGTTGCCAATGGGTATAGCCCTCCTCCTTGCGAGTCGGAAAGACCGTGACCGAATCCCGGGGAATAAGTACCACCCGGCGTCGCATTGATATACGCCCGCTAGTGACGCGAGGGTTCGGGAAGAAGAATCGAATGCGATGACATTATGGAAGGAAAGCGAACGGGCAGACGAGCTGGGCAGGACGTTGAGCCGCAAAACGCAGCCCTCCGCGCTGAGCACGTTTCTTGCGTCGCTTTCGGGCCGGTGGCGCCGTGCGATTGCGCGCGGACGCGTCGGGGCGATGCGAAACGATACGCAGACGGTCACCCGCACGGGACGATTGGTTCGACGCCGAACCTCCGTCTCCGTGCTCGCCGTAATACTGATGACCATCTCGGCCGCAGCACAGTCCGACGACGCCAGCCGTGTGGCTGCCGCTGAAACCCTGCCCGCTCTCCAGGATCCGCCGCTGGAGCAGTACCGCGCGTATCGCCGCATGCACGCGGTGAACGAAAAGTTCAACCAGGAGGCCTGGCTCGAGTGCTGGACGGAATTTGACAAGCAGGGGTTCCGGTACGAAGTGACGACCGAGCGCGGCTCGGATTACATCCTCGAGAAAGTGCTCAGGACGCTCCTGCGACGCGAGCAGGAGCTGATCGCACAGGGTGAAGCGGAGCGCGCCGACCTGACGCCGGCGAATTACGAATTCGTCGAGTCCACCGAGCAGAACGATCGGGAACGCTACGTCCTGCTCAAGCCAAAACGGAAGGACGTTTTGCTCGTGGACGGGCGGATGGTGCTGAACCAGGACGGCACGGAGCTGCTTCGCGTCGAAGGGCGTCTGTCCAAGAATCCTTCGTTCTGGACCAGTCTCGTGAAGGTAATGCGTCAGTTCGCGCGGCTCGATGGCATCCGCGTTCCGATCGCGACCGAATCGGTTGCCAAGCTGAAATTCGCCGGCATGTCCCGCATGCAAGTGCGCTACGAGTACGAGAGCATCAACGGCCGCCCCGTCAGCGTGCCGGCGCGCCGGATGATGGCCGCGGCGTTTCGGTGAGTAAGCGACAGACAGAGCTTCGGTCCGCCTGAGAGGTGATTGAGACCACTCTGTCATCTTTATTCAATGCGCTTGGGGCCCCACCCCCAAGCGCTCTAACGCACTGGCACCCCAACGCGCCGAAAACGCGCGTCGGGGACCCCGCCTGCGCGCGACGGCCTTCGGCCTTGCCGCCCGCCGCGCGTCATGTCCAGCCCGACAGCGCGGACGGCCGGCTCCGAGTAGCGACCTCCGAACACCGAATCCCGAACCGAGAGTTCGGTTTCCCCTTGACAATCTACAAGAGTGAACTTTATCGTGTTGTCGGACGTCTACAGGAGGACGGATGGCGCAGAAGTCGGACCTGCTCCAGGGCACCCTGGATCTGTTGATTCTCAAAACGCTCGCGAACGGGCAGATGCACGGCTGGGGGATCTCGCTGGACATCCAGCAGGTCTCTCGCGACGTGCTCCAGGTCAATCAGGGATCGCTCTATCCGGCGCTCCACCGTCTCGAGCAGCAAGGCCTCATCGAGTCCGAATGGGGCAGCTCCGAGAACAACCGCCAGGCGAAGTTCTACAGGCTGACTCGCAGCGGTCGCGAGCAGCTTGCGAACGAAACCGAGAACTGGGCGCGAATCTCCGAGGCCGTGGGGCGCGTGCTGATGAAGGGCACCACGTAGATTGAAGGTTTCAATGGGCCGCAGAATTCGAACGCGGTTGGCGTCGCTCTTCCGCCGGGGGCGCTGCGAGCGTGAGCTCGACGTGGAGCTTCGGTTTCATGTCGACATGCTGACGGAACAGAACGTGCGCGCCGGCATGCCGAGATTCGAGGCGCGTGAAGCCGCCTTGCGTGCCTTCGGCGCCGTCGATCGAATCAAGGAAGACGTCCGCGACACGTGGTTGTCGCGTCTGTTCGAGACCGTGACGCAGGACCTCCGGTACGGCGTCCGTGGCGTGCGACGCAATCCTGGCTTCGCGGCGATCGTCATCCTCACCATGGCGCTGGGCATCGGCGCGAACACGGCAATCTTCAGTGTGGTCTACGCGGTGCTGCTGAAGCCGCTGCCATACAAGGACCCGGATCACCTTGTCGTGCTCCATCAGCAGCGCCCTCGTGCCGGCGTCCAGGACATGCGGTTTTCCTACAAGGAGATCCTCGACTACCGCGCGGCGCGCAGTCTCGAGGACGTCGTCGAGCTCCATGACATGTGGTTCATCCTGCTCGGTCAGGCAGAGCCGCAGCGAGTCGCGACATCCGTCGTGTCAGCCAGCTTCTTCGACGTGCTCGGCGTCCGGCCGCTCTACGGGCGAACCTTTCAGCCGTCGGACGACAAGCCCGGCGCACCCGCGGTCCTCGTTTTGAGCCATCGCTACTGGCAACGTACCTTCGGCGCCGATCCGTCTGTCGTTGGACGAATCTTCAGAATGAACGATCGGCCGCACCAGGTTATCGGCGTTCTGCCACCATTGCCGCACTACCCCGTCGACGTGGATGTCGACGTGTACATGCCGGCATCCGCCTGTCCGTTCCGATCGGATCCGACAATGCTCGACGACCGCGATGGTCGCATGATGCGCGCAATCGCACGGATTCGTCCGAATGTGACGCTGCAGAAGGCTCGGGCGGATCTCGACATCATGGCCGCGCGGCTTCAGGGCGAGTACCCGAACAGCTACCCAGCAGACCGCGGATACCGCACGATCGCGGTCCCGCTGCAGGACGAGCTCACGACCTCGTTCAAGATGACGCTGAACGTTCTGTTGGGTACGGCCGGCTTCGTCCTGCTCATCGTGTGCGCCAGCATCGCGAACTTGATGCTGGCACGCATGGTGCGCCGGGAGCAGGAAGTCGTCGTGCGCTCGGCTCTCGGCGCGAGCCGCGGCCGGCTCGTGCGCCAGTTGCTCACCGAAAGCACGCTCCTTGCGCTCGCAGGTGGTCTGGTCGGCCTCGCGCTCGCGCAGTTCGGGCTCGACCTGCTGGTCGCATTCGCAGGCCGATTCACCACACGAGCCGTAGAAATCGCCATCGATCGTCATGTCCTCGCGTACACGCTCGTCATGTCCGTCATCACCGGACTCCTGTTCGGGTCGGTTCCGGCGCTGACAGGCAGCCTTGGCCTCACGCCGACGGCCCGCGCGAGCGGAGGACGTTCCACTCAGGGTCGTCTCCGCATCCGCAGCACGCTCATCGTCATTCAGGTCGCGGCGTCGTTCATGCTCCTCATTGGCGCCGGGCTGACGATCCGCACCGTCATCAAGCTGCAGCAGGTCGATCCCGGATTCAGCACCGACGACATCCTCACGATGCGCATCGACCTCAACTTCTCGAAGTACCGGGGGGAGCGTGCCGCCGAGTTCTGGAAGGAGATCGACCAGCGAATCAAGGCCGTGCCCGGCGTCGTGCGGGCTGGTGGCGCAGGGACGTTTCCACTGAACGATCAGGGGCCGTTCAGCCAGCCCATTCGAATCAAGGGACGTGAGATTTCGGAAAATGCAGGGCGACCGACTGCAGCCGTGCGACACGCGACGCCGGATTACTTCGCGGCGATCGGGCAGCCGGTCCTCTCCGGCCGGACGTTCCTCGAGGGTGAAACATGGGGCACGGCCCCCGTCGTGATCGTGAACCGCTCCTTCGCACGTCATTACTGGCCGGACCGCGATCCGATCGGACAGCAGATTTCGGGCGACGACGGCGAGCGGTGGTCCACCGTCGTCGGAGTGGTTGCGGACACGAAGCAGCAGCTCACGGAGCCAGTGCGGGACGAGATTTACATCCCCACATTCCAGGTGGGGTTCCTCGCATCGAGCTGGCTGGTGCGGAGCACGTTCGATCCGACGCTGATGGAGCGCGAGATACGCGCGGCAGTTCACTCCGTCGATCCCGATCAGCCCATCCACAATTTTCGAACGCTCGCCGAAGTGCGTTCCGCATCAATCGCCTCGCCTAAGCTGACCGCGACGCTGCTGGGCATCTTCGGTCTGCTCGCGCTCCTCATCACGGCTGCAGGCATTGCGGGCGTCGTCGCGTTCTCGGTCAACCAGCGCACGCAGGAATTCGGCGTGCGAATGGCGCTGGGCGCGCAACGAACGAACGTGGTGACGATGGTGCTTCGACAGGGTCTTCAGCTCGTGCTGATCGGGTTGGCACTCGGCATGGCCGGCGCGCTCGTGCTCACGGGCGTGCTGACCACACTCCTCTTTGGTATCGAGCCGACGGATGGCATTACCTTCATCACGGTCTCGATGGTCCTCGTCGCGGTCGCGGCAATCGCCTGCTTCGTCCCGGCGCGCCGCGCCGCGTCGGTCGATCCGATGATCGCGTTGCGGGTTGGGTGAAGCCGATAGCTCGGTAGCTCGGTGGCAGCGCCTGCAGCCGCGGCGAGCTCGCGGCGGGGTCCCCAACGCGCGTTTTGCGCGTGTTGGGGTGCTCGTAGCGAGTCGAGCAGCAGCGCGTGGGGGGCCCACGCGCATTAGTTAAAGAAGGCCTAGGACCATGAAACGATCAATCGGCGCAATTGGTGTTCTCCTCACGATTGTCATTCCGATGGCTGCGCAGGAACCGCGCGTCGTCGAGGCGCTCGACGGCCTCGATCCGGTGCTGCTTGTGCAGGGGAAGGAAGTCGCCGGGAAGGCCGACCTGACGGTGCAGCGCGGACGATTTCAGTACCTGTTCTCATCGGCCGAGACGAAGGCCACTTTCGAGCGCGAGCCGCAGAGCTACGAAATCCAGTTGGGAGGAATGTGCGCGCGGATGGGCAAAACCGCCGGCGGGAATCCATCGGACTTCCTGGTCCATAACGGCAGGATTTACGTCTTCGGCTCCGACGACTGCCACAAGAAGTTCCAGGCTGCACCCGAGAAGTATCTCCCTTCACCTCCGGAGCCCATGCCGACCGCACCGGACGCGATGCAGAAGGGACGCGCGCTGCTCGAACGCGTGGTTCAGTCCCTTGGCGGCGCGGAGCGTCTGGGCCGTGTCAAGACGTACGTCGAAACGGGGACGCAGGTGCAGACGCGTCCTCAGGGTGACCGGACGATCACGACGAAAGTGATGCGACGGTTTCCAGATGCAACACGGTTGGAACGATCGATGGACGGACCGAACGGACCGATGACGTCGTCGATGCTCCTGACGACGGATGGCGCGTGGTACATCGGGCAGGGTCATGCGTACCCCGTTCCAGGCCCAGGGCGCGCGAGTCTCGAAGAGGATCTCGGCCGTCATCCCGTGGCGCTGCTGCGAGCACGGAACGAATCGACGCTGCAGGTCGCGGCGCTCGGGCCTGGCAGTCCCGCCGGGCTCACGCTCGAACAGGTGCGCGTTCGCCGCGGCGGCATGGCCGTGACCCTCGGCGTCGATCGCTCGGCCGGCCAACTGCACAGCATGACGTTCATCGACAGAAACAACGACGGAGAATTCGGAACCTACACGATTGTCTATTCCGACTACCGCAGCGTGGACGGACTGACGCTGCCGTTCACGGCGCGCGCATTCTTCAACGGCCAGCCGGACCAGGCGCAATCGCAGACGCTCACCGCCATCGAAATCAACCCTCCCCTGGATGCCGCCATCTTCGCGAAGCCGCCCGCGGGTGGACAATGACGAGCCTTGCGTTGGTGCTGGCGCTGATCTCGCTGACTTTCTCGGAGGGCCCGTCGACGGCGTGGCCGCAGTGGGGCGGCCCGCGGCGCAATTTCGTCACCAACGCGCCGCCGCTCGCGACGACGTGGCCGGCCGAAGGTCCACGACGGTTGTGGCAGCGATCTCTCGGCGACGGGTTCTCGGCAATCGTCTCGGATGGCGAGACGATCTACACGCTCTACCGCCAGGGCGACGAGGACGTCGTCGTCGCTCTTGACGGCGGATCCGGTACGACGCGTTGGGAGACGCGGTACGCCGCGCCGTTCCATGAACAATGCAGCGAACGATTGGGACCCGCGCCTCGTGCGGCACCGCTGATCGTCGACGATCGACTGGTGACGGTCAGCGCCGGCGGTCTGATGAACAGCTTCGATCGTCGGACGGGGAGGCTGCAGTGGAGCCGCAACCTGATTGACGGCGCACCTGACGCATTGCGCGCGTGCGGTTATTCGACGAGTCCGCTCGCGTATCGAAACAGCGTGATCACCATGGCCGGCGGTAAGGGACGTGGAGTCGTTGCGCTCGACGTAACGACCGGCAAGAGCGTCTGGCAGTCGCAGGATTTCCAGAACGGCTACTCGTCGCCGCTTCTCATCGATCTGGACGGCCGCCCCGAGCTGATCGTGTTCACGTTCAGCGAAGTCGCAGGCCTCGATCCGAATAACGGCGCGCTCGAATGGAGCCACCCGCATCCATCCGATCAGGGCGTCAACGTCACGACACCGATCTGGGGCGACGATCATCGGCTGTTCGTCTCGTCGGCGTACGGCGGCGGCAGCCGCGTGCTGGAGCTGGCGCGCAGGGGAGAGAACGTGGACGTTCGTCAGGTCTGGGCGAACCAGCGCGTCCGGATTCACTTCGGCAACGCCGTCCGGCTCGGATCGCGCGTGTACGCGTCGAATGGCGATTTCGGCTCTGCGCCGTTCGCCGCGATTGACATCGCCACCGGTGAGATGGCGTGGCGCGATCGCTCGGTCGTCCGCTCGACGCTGATCGCCGCGGACGGCAAGCTGATCATCCTTGATGAGGATGGAAACCTCGTGCTCGCGACACCGGGTGAGACAGGCCTGACCGTTCACGGCAAGACATCCGTTCTCGGCGAACGGTCGTGGACCATTCCAACGCTGTGCGGCACGCGGCTCTACCTCCGCGATCGCAAACAAATCGTCGCACTGGAGCTCGGAGCTGATCGTTCGTAGGCGGGGTTCGGATTCGGGGTTTGTGGACTCGAGGTCGGACGCAAATCTGTCGCTCCCCGGCTCTGCCACCGCTGAATCGCAGAAGGGCAGGAGATCACGAGAATCAATCAATGAAGACCGCCTCCTGATCTCCTGATCTCCTGTTATTCGCGATTGTTCGACAGAACCCGCCGTGGACGTCCCACGAACGCCGCGCACAGCGCGACGCGCGTGAATCGCGAGCGTGCGCGGGTCACGTGCCGGTGTCTGCAGCCGGCAGCGGCATCCAGCCGAGCGCAACGAACAGGACGGCGACCTGCCCGCGCTTCGGCGAGAGGGTGACCCGCTCGAGTGGCACTTCCGAGTCGAACGTCTGCGCGATGTTCTTCGTCTCGCGCTGGATCTCCTCTTCGAGCTCGGCCACCTGTGTGCGAACGGCCTCGACGTTCTCTCCCGCTCTCTTGATGTCCTCCGTCTCCTTCATGCTGCGGCCGACACCGCGCGCGACGGTCGTCGCGCGCCCGAGCGTTCCAACGCTGATCGTCTTGCGACCGAAGAGCGCGCCGAAAAGCGTTGCGCCCGCCGAAACCATGGTCTGCAGCTTCTGCTGAGATGCCTGATCCTGTTCGCGGGCGACGGCCGCCTCCGCGCGGCGCAGCTTTTCCGCGAGCTGTGCCTGGCGCGCCGCGAACTTCTTCCGCACCGAGTCGACGGCCGCGTCACGCGCCTGACGCTGCGTGTCCTGGAGGCGGATCTTGAAATCACGCTCCGACTCGCCCGCGCGCGACGTGAGCTTCAGATCCGGCTGTCGAAACACTTCGATGCGCTGACCCTGCGACAGCCATCGGCTGAACGCCTTCTCCCAATTCGTGTAATTGCGCGCCTGGAGCGCCGCGGCGGGCACTTCCCCGAAGGACGCGGATTCGACAGGTGTTCGCGTGAGAGCCGCGGCGCGGACGTCGAGCACCGTCGCCGCGTCCCAATCGACCGCGACGGCGCTCTCCGAGATGGGTGTCGCGCAGAGCACGTCTCGACTCTCGTCGATGCCAAGCTTCGAATCCTTGAACGTGATCTTCGCCGCGCCGAGGATCACCGGAGTGTATCGATCGATTTCCAGCGAATCATCGCCTTTCGCATGCGGGACGAAGAACTGCTGGATCCCCGGCGGAACGACCGGAGGCTGCGCGGCGTTCGAGCGGACTGGTGCGGCTTCGACGCCCCGTTTCGCCGCCCTTGCATCGGACGGTCGGGGCCGGCCGGCACGTTCCGCGCTTGACGCCGCAGACGAGGCCGAGGCAACGGTGAGCGCTCGGATCTGGTCCCGTGAGAGCGGTCCGCGCAGATACGACATCGTCCAGCGTGTCTGAAAGACAACCGGTGCGGCGGCGTGGACGTTGTGCAGGAGAAACACGCGCTTGCCGAGCGCGGAGAGGAGTCGATCGACTTCCGCTCGATCGAGCGAGCCGGCAGCCGCGCCTTCGAGGCCGTCGAGGACGCGCGCCTTGTCGCGTTCGGTCTGCAGGCGGCCGAGGAACCACGTGCCGGTGTTCGCGAGCCCTTTGTAATCGAGATCCACCGGATTCTGCGTCGCCAGCACGACGCCAATCCCGAACGCGCGACCCTGCTTCAGCAGCGTGAGCAGCGGCGGCTTCGATGGTGGATTCGCGACGGGCGGAAAGTATCCGAGGATTTCATCCATGTAGACGATCGCGCGCAGGCTCGATGTGCCAGCTTGCCTCCGCATCCACGCGACGATTTCGTTCAGGAGCAGCGCGACGAAGAACTGCCGCTCGGCATCGTTCAGGTGCGCGATCGAGATGATCGCGACGCGAGGCTTTCCGTCCGGCGTGAAGAAAAGTGCAGTCGGATCGAGCGGCTGACCCTCCAGCCACTGATCGAAACCAGGTGCCGCCAGGAGACCGTTCAGCCGCATGGCGAGGTCGAAGCGGTCCTTCGACGGAAAGAAGGATTCCAGATCGATCACCCCGACCTTTTGAAACGGCGGCGATTGCACCTGCTGGATGAGGGTCGTGAGATCCAGGTCGCGGTTCTCACGCCACGCCGTCGTCAACAGCGTCGATACCAGCGTGTGTTCGCGGCTGCGGGGCTGCGCGTCGACCCCCGCAAGCATCAGCACGCTTGCCGCCGCTCCGCCTGCCCTCTCGGCCGTGAGCTCCGCGTCGTCGGTGCCCGATGGCGGCGCCGCAAATGACGTCAGAATCGAGATCGGAATCCCGGCGCGGCTTCCCGGTGTGTACAGCGCGAAGTCAGCCGCTTTCCGCAGCCGCTCGATGCGTGCGCCATCCTGGCCCCAATCGGCAAGCCCCTTCTTCCATTCCTCCGATTGCGCGGCGGCGTACGCGTCGGCCGTCTGCCCCGCCCGTCGCGCAGCGTCCTCGTCTATCCATGGCCGGAAGTCCTGTGGCGTGAGCGCGGGAAATGTCAGCAGCAGGTTGCCGAGGTCGCCCTTGGGATCAATCGCGATCACGGGTACGCTATCGATGGCCGCTTCCTCGATAAGCCCGAGACACAAGCCTGTCTTCCCGCTGCCGGTCATGCCGACGCACACGGCGTGTGTCACGAGGTCGCGCGAATCGTAGAGGACCAGGTGATCCAGCGTGCGTCCCGAGTGGACGTCGTACTCGCGGCCCAGATAAAACAGACCGAGCTTCTCGAATTCCTGCATAACGAGAATGGGAGACCGTCAGCGATCGAGAAAGGGAGAGGATAACAGGAGAGCGGAAGAAGCGGAATAACAAGAGAAAGGGAGAAGAGGGATTAACAGGAGAAAAGAAGGGGGAAACCAATAAATTGGGTTTCTCCCTTTCTCCCCTTCTCCTGTTATTGCTCTTCTCCCGCTCTCTTGTCTTCCCCGCTCCCGGGCTCCAACCAGAGCGCGATGGGCACGGACAGCAACAGGTAGCGCTTTCTCAGTTCGATGACGCGGCCCGCGTAGTCGCGCTTCTCGATCCGGTTCGCGAGCAACTCGTCACGCAAACGGCGGATCTCGTATCGGTAGAGATCGTTGATTGCGTCACGAAGAACGCGAGGCGCGGTTGTCGACAGCGGATTCAGGCCGTGACGCCAGAGCTGCTCGAGGACCTCTCGTCGGTATGTGTACGTTGACGTCACGTCGCGACCCGTGAAGCGCCGTTCAAAGATCCGTTATGGGTTTTCTCCGTGCGCTCCGTGACTCCCGCCTTCGCGCGAAGCGCTTCGGCGGGCCGCCGTAGCCTTGGCGAAGGCTGGCCGCGATGAAGAGATCTTCTCTACGTCCTCCGTCTGCTTCGTTACCTCCCGCTGTCGGTCGTCGCGTTCGCCGCGGTCGGGCGCGCGCCGAGATAGATCCCGTTGAACAGAAACTTGAACGTGCCGTGCGGCTGGCCTCTGAACGTAATCTCGGGACCGAATATGAACAACTTCCCTTTCCCGATCGTGGCCTCGACAACGGCAACGCCGCCCTGGAGGTAACCCTGCCCGTACGCCCATCCGCTGCGCAGCGGAGTGGCGCTGTCGAACCAGGCAACCGGGCGAATACCCTGCAACGCTGCCTCCGGGGCAAGCTCGAACACCGGGCTGTTATCGAAGAACACGTCCACGGGATTCGTGATCCCGTGAGCAATGGGGCTGGCGTTGTTGACGGCGACCCGAAGAACCGAGCCGGGCACGTAGTACTTCTCCGACGGCAGCGGACGCGAGGTGCCGTCCGGCGAGCGTTCGGACAGGTGATTGCCGATTGGGAGATTCAGCAGCTGTGCGAGGCTCATCCCCGAACGCCCGACTGCCAGAATGGTCCCACCGTCGTCCAGGAACTTCTTCAGCTGCGGCATGCTCTGCGCTGGTGAATATGCGCCGACCATGTCGCGGTACTCTGCGGGGACGTTACTGGCGTCGCCGGCGCTACCGCGGCCTCCAGCAGCTTGGGCGCCAGTCGTTGCATCGGCGCCGCCCCCGCGACCGCCACGGCCGCCGAAGCCTCCGCCAGCGGAGGGTCCGACACCCGACGGAAAAATGATCACGTCGAAGCGACTCAAGAGGTTGCCCGCGTCGATCGTCTTCGGATACACGACCTCGAACGGGAATTCGAACTGTTCGAGCAGGAACCGCGTCCAGCCGGAAGGCATCGAGCCACCGTATTGATCCGCGAGCGCGACACGCAGCTTCCGCAACTTGATCGCACCACCGGTCGCAAGCGCTGTCGGAGGGGCTTCGAACGTGACGCCAAGCTCGGTTGCAATCTTCTGGAGCTCTGGCCTGATGCTGCCCGCCTGCGGAATGTAGAAGTACCCCTTTTCTCCCTGCGTCCAGAGCACTTCCCGGCCCGCAGCCAGCAGACGATTGACCGCGATGGACGCGTTATTCGTCGCGTGGCTCAGGACGAGCGCGCCGCTGCTCTCGGCGACCTTGCCGGGGGCGGGGCTCTGCAAGCCGCTCACTTTCTCGAATGGCCCGTCGAAGCCATCGAGGATGCGGTCGAAGTGCACGCCCATCTGATACGCGAGCGTCCAGCCCGCGCTGTCGTACGGCCGCGTGGGGGGCCCACCCGGGTACGGAATATCGTCGGGATGATCTTGCGGTTCGAACATGTCCAGCACATGCGGACGGAACGCCTGCGCCGTCTTCACGACGTATGAGCCGGGGGGATAACTTCTCCCGCCGACCGTGAAGGCGGCGGTCGCTCGTTGCACGGTGACCCCGGTCTTCAACAACGCGTTCACGAACCTGGTGGCAGTCGGAAAGTCCGTTTGATCCGATGAGAGGATGTAGCCGCGCGGATCGCGGTTCGCGGGGTTGCGGAGGAACTCTTTGAACTGCTCGACAGTGCCGCTACGCCCACCGCCGCGGCCGCCGGCGCCAGGCTCATCTCCGCTCGGAACGTCGCCGCGTCCCCCGCGGCCCTCACCGAGGGCGGTCTGCGCGGCAATCACACGGCGCGGCGTGGCCGTCCACGAATCCTTAGTGCCACGCTCGATCGAGTTCTTCCCCATCTGGTAGATGTTGTAGAGGAAGTTCTCCCTGTTGCGCGACGCGATGTCGAGCACCGCCCAGTTCGCGGTGAGCGAATAATCGATCGATTGGCGGAAGTGCCAGACCTGCGGCTCGATTGGGAAATGCAGGCTCGAGTCGGGCAGCTGCTTCGAAGGAATGAACGGAATCGTGACCGGCGTCGGATTGCCGATCGTTTCGGTGAGCAGCCCGATCATGTTGTGAAAGTACACCGTCGTGCGCAGACCGCCGTTCCACCACGTCGAGTAACCCGATCCTTTCCTGCTCGTCACGCCAGGCTTTCCTTCGGCGTTGAAGCGCGAGGCCATTGCCGCGCCAACGAGATCGAGCTCGGACACAATCAGGGGGTCGAAGTTGTAGTTGAACGGATCGCGGAACGGCGGCGCGAACATGACCGTGCCAGCCGGTCCGGTCTGGTGATGGTTGTACAGGATTTGCGGGAACCATTCCGTGTAGAGCACCTTGTTCATGTTCGTGCTCTCGGACAGGTTCGACATGTAGAAGTCGCGGTTGTTGTCGTGCCCGGCGTACTTCTCGTAGAGCCGTGGAATGCCCGGTCCGGTTCCCCGCTGTTCGGCAACGGCATTGCGCATGTACCAGCTCGAGACCAGCTCCATCCCGTCCGGGTTTGCGTGGACCGCGAGGATCACACAGTCGTTGAGGATCCTCGTCGTCTCGGGATCGGTGCGGCTGACGAGTTGATAGACGGTTTCGATCAGCTGATGCGCGCCGAGCACCTCCGTTGCATGCAGGCCGCCGTCGATCCATACGACGGCCTTTCCTTCGCGCGCGAGTGCACGCGCCTGGTCATCGCTCAGACCTTCGGCCAGCGCGAGCCTGCGTGAGATCTCCTTATAGCGGTCGAGCTTCTTGTGGTTCTCCGGCGAGGTGATGACGGCCATCAGGTGCGGGCGCCCATCGGCGGTCTTGCCGATTACCACCACCTTCATCCGATCGGATTCCTTGTCCAGCTTGTGCCAGTACTCGACGAACTGCGTGTAGGTCGCGAGCCGGTAGTCGTCGCCGATGTTGAACCCGAACTGCTGCTTCGGCGTCGTGATCGTAGCCGTCTGCGCGGCCGCGGTCGCGGCCATCAGCATGACCGCTGCGATCAGAACCGTAGAGCGCCTGGCACGCGTGAGCATGATCCGCCCTCCCGGAATGGCGGTAACGATACCACTTCGTCGCGCGTGCTGTCGCTGCGCGCTCACACGTTCAGGCTTTGGGCTCATGGCTCTTGCCTTTGGGCCTGGCGGGAAATCGTCGCGCGAATGCACCGGCGAGAACTCGCGCACGGTGAAGGGAGCAACTCGCTGGGCCACACGGGTTTTCTGCAGGGCGCGCCTAAAGCCGAAAGCCCTGAGCCCAGAGCCGGGGGTGACGCATTGGGGTTGACGCCTACCGCGTCAATTTCCGGTACTTGATCCGATGTGGCTGGTCCGCTTCTGCCCCGAGGCGCCGCCGCCGATCGGCCTCGTAGTCCTGATAGTTGCCCTCGAACCACTCGACCTTGCTGTCCCCCTCGAACGCCAGCATGTGGGTCACGATGCGATCGAGGAACCAGCGATCGTGGCTGATCACGACGGCACAGCCGGCGAACGAGAGCAGCGCCTCTTCGAGAGCGCGAAGCGTGTCGACGTCGAGGTCGTTCGTCGGCTCGTCGAGGAGCAGCAGATTCGCTCCACCTTTCAGCAGCTTTGCAAGATGGACCCGATTGCGCTCGCCGCCGGAGAGCGATCCCACCTTCCTCTGCTGATCTCGACCTTTGAAGTTGAACCACGAAACATACGCGCGCGAGGCGACGTCGCGCTTCCCGAGCTCCACTTCGTCCTTGCCGCCAGAGATCTCTTCCCAGACCGTCTTGTCGGGCGACAGCGCGTCGCGAGACTGATCGACGTAGCCGATCTGCACCGTCTCCCCGAGCCGCAACGTTCCCGCGTCTGGCTGCTCCTGCCCCGTGATCATCCGGAACAGCGTCGTCTTGCCCGCGCCGTTCGGTCCGACCACGCCGACGATGCCTCCGCGCGGCAGCGTGAAGCTCACATCGTCCATGAGCAGCAGATCGCCGTACGCTTTGCGCAGTCCGCGTGCCTCGACAACGATGTCGCCCAGGCGCGGGCCGGGAGGAATGTAGATCTCGACCTGTTCGATCTTCTGCGCGGTCTCCTGTTTGAGCAGATCCTCGTACGCGTTGAGCCGCGCCTTTCCCTTTGCCTGACGGGCCCGCGGCGACATGCGGATCCATTCGAGCTCTCGCTGGAGCGTGCGCTGCCGTTTCGTCTCCTGCTTTTCTTCGAGCTGGAGCCGATTCTGCTTCTGCTCGAGCCAGGAAGAGTAGTTACCCTGCCACGGAATGCCCGATCCACGATCGAGCTCGAGGATCCAGCCGGCGACGTTGTCGAGAAAGTACCGATCGTGCGTCACCGCCACCACCGTGCCTGGATAATCCTTCAGAAAGCGCTCGAGCCAGGCGACCGACTCCGCGTCGAGGTGGTTCGTCGGCTCGTCGAGCAGCAGCAGATCGGGCGAACGCAACAGCAGACGGCACAACGCGACGCGGCGCCGTTCACCACCAGAGAGCGTCGTGACGTCCGCATCGGGCGGCGGAAGCCGCAGCGCGTCCATCGCAAGCTCGACGCGCGAGTCGAGGTCCCAGCCGTTGGCCGCTTCGATGCGATCCTGGACCTTGCCCTGCTCCTCGAGGACCTTCTCCATGTTCTCGGGTGAGAGGTCTTCGCCAAACTTCGCGTTGATCTCGTCGTACCGGTTCAGGAGTCCGCGGACCTCGGCCACGCCCTCTTCGACGTTTCCGAGCACCGTCTTCGACTGATCGAGCCGCGGCTCCTGTGGCAGGAACCCGACGGTAATGCCGTCGGCCGGAAACGCTTCGCCAATGAAGTCGTGATCCTCAGCTGCCATGATCCGAAGCAGCGTGCTCTTGCCCGCGCCGTTGAGGCCAAGCACGCCAATCTTCGCCCCCGGCAGGAACGAGAGCCAGATATCCCTGAGAACGACATGGTCGGGCTGATGGACCCTGCCCAACCCTTTCATCGTGTAAATGAACTGCATAACTATTGTCGATTGCGGATTGCTGATTTGCGCGCGACCTTGATTCTATCTCCCGAATCTGCACTCCTCAATCCGCAATCCGGCAATCTGCATTCCGCAATCTGCAATCTGCAATCGTCAGAGCGCTCGATCAGATCGCACGGGCACTGAGACCGTTGTCTTGGCCGGTTCAGGCGTGAAGTCTTCGCCAGGATTGATGAAGCGATCCGCTTCGAGCTTGTACTGCTTGTCGTACAGCGTCCGATAGCGGCCGCCGACCGCCAGGAGCTCGGTGTGCGTACCTCGCTCCACGATCTCGCCGTGCTCGATCACCAGGATTTGATCGGCGCTTCGGATCGTCGACAGGCGATGCGCGATGACGAACGTGGTTCTCCCCTTCCGCAGCGATCGCAAGCCGTCCTGGATGAGCGCCTCGCTCTCGCTGTCGAGCGACGAGGTCGCCTCGTCCAGCACGAGAATGCGAGGGTCCGCCAGGATCGCGCGAGCGATCGCGACACGCTGCCGCTGACCGCCCGAAAGCTTGACGCCGCGCTCACCGACGATCGTGTCGTACTTCTTTTCGAAGCCCTCGGTGAACTCGTCCGCGTGCGCGATCCGGCTCACCTCTTTGATCTGGTCGAGTGTTGCATCCTGCCGGCCGTAGCGGATGTTGTCGCCAACCGTCCCGTCGAACAGGAAGTTGTCCTGCAATACGACGCCAATCTGCGAGCGGTAATCCCGCAGTGGCACCGTCGTCAAGTCACGACCGTCCACCAGAATCCGTCCAGACAGCGGACGATTGAATGCCATCACGAGACTGATGAGCGTGCTCTTCCCCGATCCACTCGAGCCGACGAGCGCGGTTGTCGTCCCGGCCTCCGCCGTGAAACTGACTCCCTTGAGGACCGGCATACCCGGGTTGTACTCGAAGCTGACGTTCTCGAACACGATCTCCCCTTCGATCGCGCCCAGCGGGGCTTTCTCACGATCCTCCTGATCCTCGGTTGGCATCTGCATCAACTCGCGAATGCGATCGAGTCCAGCGAACGCTTCACTGATCTGCGTGCCGATGGACGCAATCTGCACGACGGGCGCCGCCATCAACCCTGTGAACAGGATGTAGCTGAAGAAATCACCGGTCGTCATCTGACCGGCGAGAATCGCGCGGCCGCCGACGACGATCAGCAGCACGCCGATGACGCCGATGATGACGGTCGAGAAGGCGGTGATTCCCGACACCCCTGTGATCGTCTCCGCGACGTTGCGGAACATTCTGTGGATGCCCCTGGTGAAGACGAGCTCCTCGCGCTTCTCGGCGGTGTACGTCTTCACGATGCGGATGCCGCCGAGCGTTTCGTTGAGGCGGCCCGTGACTTCCGCGTTGATCTTCCCGCGCTCGCGGAAGAGCGGGCGCAGCCGATTGAACGCGAGCGCCATGCCGCCGCCAAATGCGGCGAGCGCCACGATTGTGACGCTCGTCAGAACCCAATTCAGGTAGAAGAGATACGCAAGCGCGGCGACCGCCGTTACGACGCTGCCGGTCAGCTGCACCAGGCCGGTGCCCACGAGATTTCGAATCCCTTCCGCGTCCGTCATGATCCTCGAGATCAGGACGCCGGACTGCGTCGAGTCGAAATAACGGACCGGCAGGCGCGCGACGTGCGCTTCCACGTGGCGCCGCATGTCGGTGATCGCCCGCTGCGCTGCGACGCCAAGGACCTGAGACAGCGCAAACGACGTGATCGCCTGGACGACGGTGGCTGCTCCTGCGACGAGGGCCAGGGGCGTCAGCAACTCGGCGCGTCCCTTGCCGATGATGTCGTCGATGAGAAACTTCGAGGTCGCCGGCAGCACGAGCCCGGCGAGCCGATTGACGAGCATCAGCGCGGAGCCGAGCAGCAGCCGTCCACGTCGCGCCCACATCAGCTCCCGCGCCTCGCGCCACGCCGCTGACGCGGTCACCCTCTTCTTTGGTGGCGCCGCCGCTGTCGTTGGCTGCGTCGCCTCCACCCGCCGCGCTCGACCGCGTTTCGGGCGAGAGCGGCCTATAAAACCCGCACTTATAGCCATGATTGCTATGACGCTCGAGAACAAAGAACGGGATCCGGGGCTCGGGATTCGGGTCGGGGCTCGCTGGTTCGGACTCGGAATTCGAGCTCCAGGCCTAGCGCCGGCGTCCACAGAACTCCCACTCCTCTGATCAGTAACAGAATGGGAGCTGAACCGCCAGACGCGGCAGGACTGACGAATCCCGAACCCCGAACCCCGAATCCCGGCGCAATTCAGAATTGTACGCGAAGCTCCCCGACGACCTGACGCTTGAGAATGTCGCCGAACACGTGCTGCTGGACGTCGGAGTTGGCGAGGTTGATCACCTTGATCGTCGTCGTCAGCTTGTTGTCGGCCCACCGAACGCCAAAGCTGCCGTTGACGAGCGTGTAGGCGTCAGTTGTTCCGTGATACGGGTCGTCGAGCACGTCCTGCCAGAATGCGTTGCCGCTGTAGTTGACCGAGAAGGTGCCGAGGTAACGCTGGTAATTGATGTTCACACCAACGTTGACGCGGTTCTTCGGTGGGATGTTGAGCTCAGTGAGCGGGAAATCCTCGGGATCCGGCGTGCCCTGCCAGGAGTAGTTTGCGAAGGCATCCGCGTATCGATGGACGTGGCTGTTCACACCCAGCTCGACACCCTTCTGCGTGCTGTGTCCGAAGTTGAAGTACGTGAAGCGTCCGGGCAGGAAGATCCCTCGTTGGGCCAGCAGAGCGATCGCGAGGGGATTCAATGGCCAGTTCGCAGGCGGATTCGCGGCCGTGTAGCGCCCCGTGGGATCCTCCGTGAAGAGGATGTCGTTTTTCAGTTTGTTCACGAAGAACGCGGCGCTGATGATGGCGCGCTTCATCACGACGCCCGAGTAGCCTACTTCGAAGGCGCCCAGCGATTGCTCCTTGAGATCCTGGTTGCCGACGATGTTGACGGGGAGGACGTAGTTAGCGGGACCGCCGAGCGCCGCCAGGCTGGCGGGCCGGGCGATCACGAGGTTGATGAAGTTGTTGATGACCGACGGCGATCGATATGCCCGGTTGTACGACACGCGGAACGTGTGCTCCTCGCGGGGCTTGATCATGAACGTGGTGCGAGGAGAGAACACCCAGTCATCGAGATAGTCGAACCGATCGACGCGTCCGCCGAGCATCAAGCGGAAGTACTTCGATAGGAAGATCTCGTCCTGGCCGTAGGCGCCGAACTCGGTCCGATTGTCGGCGTCCGGCGCGATCGAGAGCTGGAACCTGTTGAACCGCAGGTTGCCGCCGTAGCTGACGACGTGTCGCTTCGCGAAGGTCTGGACGTTTGACGCTTCGAAGTCGTAGGTGCTCGTATCGAAGTTGAAGGTGATCGGCAGTCCGGTCAGCGGATCGCGTGCGAGGAGATTGTCGGCATCCCCGTTGAGAATGTTCGTGAAGAAGCCCGCACGGAACGCTTTCTGGCTGTAGTTCGCCTTGACGTATCCCAGCACCGAACCACTGGTGATGTTGAACGGTCCGATTCCCGAGTGCATGATGCCGGTCGTGCCCGAGACACCACCCGAGATCGACAGCTTTCGGCCGTCCGGGTAGTCGTAGTCGAACCGTGCATCGAGCTTTGGCTGAGTCGTCCCTTCGTTCGAATACGGCGGATAAACCGCTCGCGGTCCGGAGCAGACGTCGGGTCGGTCGCACGGGATTGTGCCGGTGGGACGCGACAGCGGATCCTGGGTGTAGCTTCCAGCGGAGATCTTGTACGCCCATCGATCGTTCAACGCCTGGGCGTGCGTGCCGCTCACGTACCATAACGCTCCGGCGTCCTGCCCTTCGCTCCGGCCGAATCCGCCGACCCCGAACGTCGCGCTCGTCCCCTGCATCTCGCGCGGTGATTTCGTGATCACGTTCACGACGCCGTACAGTGCGTTGGCACCCCAGACCGCCGACGCAGGACCGCGTATGACTTCAATCTGTTTAATCTCGTTGAAGTTCACCGGCAGGAAGTCCCACATCACGAACCCGAAGAAATCCTGATAGAGGCTGCGTCCGTCGAGCAGCGCCAGTTCACCGGTCGCCAGGGTGCCGGTCGCGCCGCGACTCGTCAGGTTGATGTCGCGCGCGGACACTTGCGTCACGTTGACGCCCGGAACGCTGCGCAACAACTCGGCGAAATTCTGCGTCGGCGCCGCCTCGATGGTTTGGCTCGTCACGACACTCATCGTCGCCGGCGCGTTGATCAGCTTTTCGTCCGCTTTGGAGGCGCTGACAACCACCGTTTCTTCGTACGTGGGCGGCTCTTCGGGTTTTTGTCCCTGCTTCTGCTCGGGTTTGGGCTCGGGCTTCTGTTCGGGTTTCTGCGGCTGCTGTTGCGACTGCGATGACGTAACCGCCGTCTGTGCTGCCGCCGGTTGGACGATGGCGAGACAGGCCACCAGCACTGTCGTCCAGCCAACACGACACACGTGATCCATAAACGCTCCTGCGAAGTCCGGCTTTCGGGCCCTCGACCTCGCTCGAAATGGGCCAAACGCGGAAAGCCGGGACGGAGATGGGTAAAGTGCAGAGCCTGAGCGGTATATCACAGGCGTCGAACACTGTAAACACAGGGAGCGGACCGCTTTGCTTGGACCAGATACGGCTGCTCGGTCACCGTACCGAATACACTGAATGGCTGCGATGTCCACCGACGTGCTTCCCTCGGCGCCGGCTGCTTCCAGGACAGGACTTCAGGTTGTGCCGCCCGAAGAGTGGTCCAGTTGGCCGGACGAGCGGCTCCTGGATTTGCGCATATGCCAGCTCGGCGTCACGATCGAAGGCAGCCCGCTCGAGACGAGGATCGCCGAGCTGCAGGCCGAACTCGATGCGAGAGGCCTGGGCTTTCAGCCACACTTCTGGCTCTCGGCCGAGTGGTTCTCACCAGACGGCGTCCCGGGAGTCGCCATTCCGTTCTACCTGGCGCATCCGCGGCTCGAAAAGCTCGAGCGCGCGCAGATGCTCGAAGTCGAAGGGGGCACGCCGGAGTGGTGCATGAAGATCCTGCGGCACGAGGCCGGCCACGCAATCGATAACGCATACAAGCTGCGACAGCGGCGCAGGCGTCAGCAGATCTTCGGTCCGTCGTACATTCACTACCCTGAGTACTACACGCCAAAACCATACAGCAAGAGCTTCGTCCTCCATCTCGACAGCTGGTACGCACAGAGCCATCCGGATGAAGACTTCGCCGAGACGTTTGCCGTCTGGCTCAACCCGCAGTCCGACTGGCGCAGCCGGTATGCAGATTGGCCGGCGCTCAAGAAGCTCGAATACATGGAAGCGCTGATGGCGGAAATCGCCGGCAAGCCGATGCTGGTGCGAACGCGCCGAAAGGTCGAGGCGCTACAGAGCATTCGCAAGACACTGCGCGCGTACTACCTGCGCAAGCGCCGCCACTACGGCGTAGAGCATCCGCATTTCTACGACCGCGATCTGCGCAAGCTGTTCTCCGATCGGCCGGAGCACGAGGGCCACATGAAGGCCGCGCGCTTCATCGCCCGCATCAGGCGCGAGTTGCGCCGACGGGTCGCGTCATGGACGGGCGAATACCAATACACGATCGATCAGGTCATCGAGAACATGATCAAGCGCGCCAACGAACTCAATCTGCGGCTCGCCGGTCCCGAGGAACACGCGAAGCTGGAGTTCACCATTCTCCTCACGGTGCAGACAATGAACTATCTGCACAGCGGTCATCACCGCGTCGCGCTCTAAAAAGGGGAAAGGCAAAAGGGACAAGGGACAAGAATTGCAACCTGTTCTCCCTTGTCCCTTCTCCCTTTCCCTTGACTATTCGCTTCTCAGTACCACCAGCGGATCAACCCTGCGGGCGCGCCGTGCAGGCCACCAGCTCGCCGCGAACGAGACGAGCGCCATCGCGGCCGAAACCGCGGTGAAGACACCTGGGTCGTCGGGCTCGTGCCGAAGAGGATCCCTTCGAGGACTCTGGTCGAAGCCCACGCCCCGAGGAGACCGAAGACCAGACCGGCCGCGGTCAACTTGAGCCCGCTCACAGCGACGAGCGACTCCACTTGCCGCGGCGTCGCACCTAGCGCGAGGCGAACGCCAATTTCGCGCGTACGCTGACTGACGCTGTACGCGATAACGCCGAACGCCCATCGTCGCGATCAGCAGTGTCACTACTGCAAGCGACGTCATCAGCAGCGCCACGAACCTCGCCGGCTGCGGCCACCGCGCGGACGCTCGGATCGGCTTCCAGCCTGCGCAAAGGACCAGGAGCGGGTCACGCCCAAAGCCTGAAGCCCTGAGCCCCAAGCCCCGATCGTTGAGCCCTAACGGCCGTAAAGATTCGGTTATGTGGTTCCGAAGGGCGACGCGCGAGGAACCTGACGTGAGATGATGCGTATTCCCAATGGGCTCGACCGCGGCGTTCGAATCGCCAGTTGACCGACGTTCTACTACATCGAGGCTTTTATGAGAGTTGTGCGCCTGTCCGCCGGCCTGTTCGGTGCGATCTGGATTGGTGTGCTCGCCACTGCCTGGGTTGGGGCGGCTGATCAGTACGCGTCGAAGCCGCCCTCCGACGTGCCGACATTCACCAAGGACGTCGCGCCTATCCTTTACAAGAACTGCACGACGTGCCACCGGCCCGGTGAGATCGCGCCGATGTCGCTCCTCACGTACGAGGACGCCCGACCGTGGGCAAAGGCAATCCGTGATGAGGTCTCCGAGCGGAACATGCCGCCGTGGCACGCCGACGCGCCGCACGGCACGTTTCTGAACGAGCGCGGCATCACCGACGAAGAGCGCGAGACGCTTGTGAAATGGGCGAGCAGAGGCGCGCCGAAGGGCAAGCCCGAAGATCTCCCGCCGCAGCCGCAGTACCCGGATGGCTGGTCGATGGGCAAGCCGGACATCATCTTGGAGATGCCCGAGCCGTACAAAGTTCCGGCAGACGGCGTCGTCGCGTACGAATACGTGTACATCCCAACGAACTTCACCGAGCCGAAGTGGGTTCAGGCAATCGAGGTCCGGCCCGGAGATCGGTCGGTCGTACACCATGTCCTCGTGTACTATCGCGCGAAGCCAGACCTGCAGCGTTCACCGGTGCTTCAGCCGAACAAACAGCTGTCTCAGATGCCCGAAAGTCCGACCGGCTTGTTGCCGCGGCGCAAGGACCTTCCCCCGGCCCGGCTCATCGCCACCTACGCCCCGGGGACGAATCCCGAGGTGCTCCCAACGGGTACGGCTCTTCGACTGGAGCCCGGCGGAATCATCGAACTGCAGATGCATTACACGACGAACGGCGAAGCTGCCGTCGATCGAACGAAGGTCGGGCTGATCCTCTCGAAGGATCCATCACCGCGCGAGATTCGTCCGTCTCACTTCTTCAACGGCACACTGAACCTGCCGGCGGGCGCGGCCGACGTATCCGTGGAGGCGGACGTCGAGTTCCTGCAGGACGCGACCGTGTGGGGACTCTTCCCGCATACCCATCTGCGCGGAAAGAAGTGGGAATACAAACTCGTGCTGCCGGACGGCACGAGCAAGACGGTCCTGTCGGTCCCGAAATACGATTTCAACTGGCAGACGTATTACATGTTCAGGGAACCGCTACAGGTGCCGAAGGGAGCGAAACTGGTGTCGACGGCGTGGTACGACAACTCGCCGAAGAACAAGGCGAATCCAGACCCGACCGTCGACGTGAAGTGGGGAGATCAGACGTGGGAGGAAATGCAGTACACCGGAATTCTCTTCAGTCCGGGACAGGCCCCAGCGACGACGACTTCCGGAAAGCAGCAGTAACGTTATGACGAAGATCGCCTCGGCGCTCGCTCTTTCAGTCGGCCTCCTCGCCTCGATGGTCGCGTTGCGCGCCTCTGATGCCGCAGATGATCAGTACGCCCAGCAAGCCTGCAAATGTGCCGACGTTCAGCAAGAACGTCGCACCGATTCTCTACAAGAACTGCACCGGCTGCCATCGTCCTGGCGAGATCGCGCCGATGTCGCTGCTGACATACGATGATGCCCGGCCGTGGGCGAAGGCGATTCGCGACGAGGTCAGTGAAGGCAACATGCCGCCGTGGCACGCGGACCCGAAGGTCGGTCATTTCGCCAACGAGCGTCGTCTCACGGATGAAGAGAAAGACGTGCTGGTGCGGTGGGCGAGCGGCGGCGCACCTAGGGGAAGCGCCAACGATCTGCCGTCCAGTCCCAAGTACACCGACGGGTGGACGATCGGCGAGCCCGACCTCGTCCTCAGCATGCCGCAGGAGTACACGGTGCCGGCCGACGGGTTCGTCGAGTACGAATACATCGAGATCCCGACGAACCTGAAGGAAGACAAGTGGGTGCAGGCGCTGGAGGTGCGTCCGGGCAATCGCGAAGTTGTTCACCACGTGATCGCCTATTCGCGTCCGCCGCAGCCTGAGCGGCGGCCGAGCGCGCTCCGCGCCGCCGAAGGCATGGACATTCCCGCCGGTCAGAGTGGCGGCCCGGAGGAAGGCGAAGGTCAGAAGCGAGCGCGTGGCCAGAGTCGCTTTCCAGCGCCTCGACGCCTCGGGGCATCGATCGGCGGCTTCGCACCCGGTACGAGCGCGCAGGTGTACGAACCGGGCTCCGCGCTGTTGCTGCGCGCCGGATCGACCGTTGTTCTGCAGATGCATTACACGCCGAACGGCGACAAGGCAACCGACCGCACGAAAATCGGGTTGAAGTTCGCGGCGGCTCCGCCGCAGCACGAGATTCGCCTGGCGTCACTCGTCAACGGCAGCCTTCGCATTCCGCCGGGTGCATCGGATTACGCCCTGTCGGCTGATATGACGACGACGGCCGACGTCACGATCCGACAACTTCTCCCGCACACACATCTGCGCGGGAAGAGCTGGGAGTACTCGGTGATCTATCCCGATGGCCGCTCGGAGGTCATTCTCTTCGTGCCGAAGTACGATTTCAATTGGCAGACGTCTTACATCTTCAGCAAGCCTCTCAAGCTGCCGAAAGGATCGAAGCTACACGCCGTCGCGCACTACGACAACTCGAGCGCGAACAAGTCAAATCCCGATCCGACTGTCGAAGTCCATTGGGGCGATCAGACCTGGGAAGAAATGATGTTCACCTCGATCGTGTACACGATCGACGGTGTTGCCCCCGGCGCGGTGATCACGCCGCAACCGTCAGGCGGGCAGCGTCACTGATGCAGAGTTGTAAGGCGCGGTCTGAAGACCGCGCCCTGCAAAGCAATGATCGACGTAGAACGAGCTTCGACCGTCGCCGCCTCCACATTCGTCGGCGCCATCGTCGTGACGGTGGTAACCGTCTACGCGCACGATCCGATCTCGACTCGCGTCACGTGGAACAATGACATCGGGCGGATCGTCGAGGCGCGCTGTGTCGAGTGTCACGGCGCGACCGCCAAGGATTCGATTCCCCTCGCCACCTACGAACAGGCTCGCCCGTGGGCCAAAGCAATCCGGGAGGAGGTCCTGACACGACGCATGCCGATCTGGGGCGCCGCACGCGGTTACGGCGACTTCAGCAACGACCCGTCGCTGTCGCCATTCGAAATCGCGCTGGTTGTAGCGTGGGCGGATGGCGGAGCTCCGCGCGGAACTGACGCTGATCAGGGGAAGCGCCTGCGGCCCGAGCGAGGCGCGAAGTCGCCGAGCGAGAGCGAGCGGGCCGGGGCCCCCGGCGCGCGTTCTGTGCGCGCTGGGGTGGAAGGGTGGGGCCCCGCGAGGGCTGAGAAAAGCCGGCCGAACGCTACAGATCCAGCTGGTAGTGGACAGTCGGCTCGCGAAATTACCCTTCTCTGCACCGAGCAGCCGCTCCCGCAAGGTCGGCTGCTGGCGGTCCGCCCTCAGCTGAGCGAAGGCGGCTCGCTCGGAATTGCGGTTCGGCAGCCGGACGGCACACAAGTGATCGTCGCGTGGATCCGCAATTTCGATCCGAGGTACGTGACCACGTACTGGCTTCGAACGCCAGTGACCATGCGGAACGGCAGCCGGCTGATCGCGGAGTCACCCGGTCAGTGTTCCCTCAGGGCGACGGTGGCTTCGCTTCGATGACGAACGGCGCTGTGATGACCTTCCCGGCGCGCTGCACTTGGACCCACAGCTTGTAGAGGCCCGGCGCTGGAATGAGCGGCGCAAACGTGACGACAGGTCCCGGCGACGGACTTCCTTCGGGATGACCATGGATCGCCGTCGTCACGTCGGCGTTTACCAACAGCAAGTGACCCGAAGCGCCGAGGAGCGGCTCCAGATCACTGACCGGTGCTCCGGTCCGGGCATCCGAGATCGTGAAGCGCAGGTCCGACGAGCGAAACGCAACGACCTTCCCTGTCTCCAATCGGATTCGCAGGCCATCGACTACCTGCTCGGTCTCACCTGCGCGAAGCTCCGGGGCCGCCGCGAACAACGATCCGCTGTAGCCGGGCGTCACGATCACTCGATGGACCATCTGCGGTGTGCCAGCCGCCGGGAGAAAGTCGACGACCAGCACGTATTCGCCCGACGGAAGGGCCCAGACAACTTCGAACGTGCCGTCTTCTCGCTGCTCTGGATGGAGGTGAGCGAAGTTCGAGAGATCGCGGCTGATCACGAAGAGGTGAAGGAATCGCTCGTGCACATCGACGAAACGCTGAACGGTTTCGTGCGTCTGCGGGTCGCGCACGACGAGCTTCAGCAACGCAGGTCCACCCGCGCCGCGCCCGCGCGTCAGCATCGCATCGAGCCGATACTCACCCAGCACCGGAGGCGGGATCGGCACGAGGGTCATGCCGCACACCGGGCACTTGTCCGGGAGCGCGGCCCTGATGTCCGGATGCATCGGACACCAGAACGCATCGGGCAGATCGGTTTCCCGTACGATTTCGATCACGGCGCTCGATGGCAGACGAAATCGCGCGCTATCAGCGGTGCGTGCGAATGGCTGATCGGCGCCCGCAGCGAGTGCATCGACCGCTCCGTTGAGATCCTCGGTCGAGAACGCAATGGCGCTCACGCGATCGTCACTCACGCCGACTGCGACCGCCGTCTTCTCGAGCGTGGACGGTTCTGTCGTTCCACGCCGCTCGTTCAACCAGCGAACGGCTTCGGAGTACACCGCTTCGCCCGCATCTGGTTTGGGTGCGCCGGCGCCACGCGCTGACTCTGACGTCTCTCTGTCGAAGACCAGATACTGCCCCGCTGATCGCACAGCGACCCCATGCCCCTGGAGGAGCGTCCTCGTTCCTCCAACACGCGCCGCGGCCGCATTCATCGCAGCGGCCGGATCGGCAACGCTGACGTGAACGTGATGAAACCGATACCTGACACTGGCCGCCTGACTCGATCGTGCGGCCGGCAGGGACCAGGCGTGCAACAGCATCAGAAACTGAACGACGGTCCCGACGAGCGCCGGCATGCTTATAGAATACGATCTGATGTCATCTCTGCTCCGCATCCGAATCCTGTTGGTCACTGTAGTTCTGTTGCTCACCGTCAGCCGCCAACCGTCCGGCGCGTCCTCATGGCTCGAGCCATATCGCGAACCCGCCGCGCGACTGATTGGCGAAGCTCTCTCGAATCGATTCGCCTGGGACCGTCTGGCCCTCCTCGGCGACACATTCGGTCATCGGCTGAGCGGATCGACAGCTCTCGAAGACGCCATCCGCTGGGCAACCGATCAAATGAAGAAGGACGGACTCGAGAACGTACGCACCGAGCCTGTCAGAGTACCGCACTGGGTACGCGGCGCCGAGAGTGCGGAGATCACCTCGCCGCGGCGCCACGCGATGGTGATGCTCGGGCTCGGAAACAGCATCGGCACGCCGCCGGGCGGCGTGGAAGCCGAAGTCCTCGTGGTCCGGAGTTTCGACGAGCTGAATCAGGCCGCGTCACGCGTGCGCGGCAAAATCGTTCTGTTCAACGTGCCGTTCACGAATTACGGTGAGACCGTCCAGTACCGAGCCGCGGGTCCGTCCCGGGCCGCGGCACTCGGCGCAGTGGCCGTTCTCGTCCGCTCGGTCGGCCCCGCTGGCCTGCGAACGCCGCACACGGGCGCCCTGCGCTACTCGGAGGATCAGCCACGCATTCCGGCGGCAGCGGTCACGGTCGAAGATGCAGAACGTCTTCAACGTATGCAGGACCGCGGCACGCCCGCCCGTGTTCGGCTCCAGATGGAAGCGCACTTCCTGCCCGACGCCGACTCGGCGAACGTCATCGGCGAAATCCGCGGACACGAGCGTCCAGACGAAGTCGTCGTGATTGGCGGTCACATCGATTCGTGGGATGTCGGCACCGGATCGACCGACGACGGCGGCGGGTGCGTGGCCACCTGGGAAGCGCTGCGCTTGATGAGAAAGCTGAATCTTCGTCCGCGAAGGACAGTCCGGGTCGTGTTGTGGACCAACGAGGAAAACGGATCACGGGGCGCCGAGGCGTATCTCGAGAAATACCGCGATCAGCTGTCGAATCACGTCTTGATGATGGAGTCCGACGGCGGCGTGTTCCGGCCGACCGGTTTCGGATTCACCGGCAGCGACGAGGCACGCGCGAAAGTGCGTGAAATCGCGACCCTGCTTCGCGGCATCCAGTCTGACCGCATCGGCGCGAGCGGCGATGGCGCGGACATCGGCCCGAGTGTGCAGGCCGGACGCATTCCCGCGATGTCGCTGGAGGTGGATGGCGACTACTTCCTGATCCACCACACGCCGGCCGACACGATCGACAAGATCGATCCCATGGATGTCGCGCGCGCCTCGGCCGCAATCGCCGTTATGACGTACGTTGTCGCGGATATACCGGAGAGATTGCGATAAACCCGGGATTCGGGATTCGGGGCTCGCGATTCGAGGCTCGCGATTCGTAGCCATGGGCTGGAACGAACGACGGTGTGAACAGGAGTTCACGAGATCAGGAGGTTGCGTGTTCAGGATTCTTCTGATTCAGAATCCTTCTGATCTCCTGGCTTCCTGTCGATTGACGTCGGTGAAGCGGAATCCGAACGCCGAATCCCGATCGCCCATTCAGCTCAATCCGGCGGCGCGTCCTGACCGACAGGTTCCCACAGCTCGATGGGGTTGCCTTCGAGGTCGTGCAGCCGAGCGAAGCGGCCGTTCGGATACTCCTTCGGATCGCGCTCGACCTCGATGCCAGCGGCCTGCAGCTGAGCGACCATCGCGTTCAAATCACGCACGCGGAAATTGATCATCCACGCCTGCTCGGCACGGCCGAAGTAGTTCGTGACGTGCGGAAACTGGCTCGAACACGGTCGGTCCGGCGTGCTGCTGCCACGGCCGGGTCTCGTAATCACCTGGCGTAACGTCGACGCCGAGGTGGTCTCGTACCAGCGCGCGAGAGCCTTTGGATCTCGCGCACGGAAAAACACGCCGCCGATGCCGTGCACCGTTCCATCGATTGACCCTCAAACACCAGATTACGGGAGACCAAGAGATCAGGAGAATTTCACAAAGAATCTCCTGACCTCTTGACCTCCTGTTCATCGCGAGCGCCGCCGTGAACCCGAGTCGCGAATTGCGAGCCCCGAATCCCGAACCCCGACAGCGAAGTCAGTAAAGCGTGAACGCGTACAACATGTCGCCGGCGGCCACGAGCAAATACTGATGCCCTTCGAGCATGTAGGTGATTGGCGGATTCGTTACCTGACCGATGTGCGAGTGCCACAGCGGCTTACCGGTCGCGGCATCGTATGCGACGATGTTGCCGCCCGCGTCACCGCCAAACACCAGCCGGCCGGCGGTCGTGAGCAATCCTCCTCCTCCGCCGGTTCCTTCTCCTGGGTACAGACGTCGCCACGCGATCGTGCCGGTCTTCGGATCGATCGCCGTGAGGAAGTTGCCGGCCGATCCGACGTTCACTCGTTCGACGCCGCCCAGGCCCATCGACCCTCGCGGATCCGGCTCCGTCAGATAGAACATCGAAAAGCCGTTCCGCTCCGACACGTAGAACAGCCCCGTCTCCGGTGAGTAGGCCGGCGGTTCCCAGTTGATCGTGCCGCCGGCGGTTGGCGACACGAGCGCGCCAGCAACCGAGGCGTCCTTTTCCAGCTTCCGGCGGAGGGATCCGTTCTCGGCGATGCGCTCGACCCAGTTCGTCGACAGACCGTACTTGCTCGACACGACGTGTTGGCCGGTGGTGCGATCGAGCGTGAAGAAGTAGCCGTTGCGCGCGGCGGTCGAGACGAGCTTTCGACGTTTCCCGTCGATGGTCGCATCGAAGATGACGGGCGTCTGTGCCGAATCCCAGTCGTGCATGTCGTGCGGGGAGGTCTGAAATCCCCACGCCAGCTTTCCGGTCTCGACGTTCACCGCGAGCAGTGAGCAGGTCCAGAGATTGTCGCCTTCGCCACGACCCTGCGTGTACGCGGGCGTCGGGTTCCCAGTGCCGAAGATGTACAGCTTCGTCTCGGGATCGTATGCGCCGGGCAGCCACGGCTGCGCGCCGCCATGCCGCGCCGCGTCGAGGCTCGGCCAGGTGTCCACCCCGCGATCCCCCGGGTTCATCGGAACGGTAAAGAACTTCCACTGCAGCTCGCCACGCTCGGGTTCGTACGACTGAAGGAATCCCGGAGCATCGAGGTCGTTCCCCGTTCCTACGATCACGTGATTACCGATGATGATTGGCGCAGACGTCGAGAAGTACTGCTGGTTGAAGCCGGCGAATTCTTTGTGCCAGCGCTCGTTGCCTGTGGCCGCGTCCAGCGAGACGAGAAAATTGTCCGGCGTCTCCATGAAGAGATACGACTTCCACATGCCGAGGCCACGATTTGCGATGTGGGTACCGCCACGTGTCTTCCAGAAGTAATGCCAGAGCTCGTGGCCGTCACGCGCCTCGAGTGCCCAGGCGTTGTCCGGAGTCGACACGTACACCGTTCCATCGACCATCAGCGGCGTGGCCTTGATATCGGCATCGTCTTCCCGCACGAACTCGCCAGTCCCTTCGCCGCCGATGATGACGCCTCCTCCACGCTCTCCTCGCCCGCGGCGGCCGCCGCCGCTCCCGGGGCCATCGACGAGGCGCGCCGTCCACGCGAGCGTCAGCTGCTTCACGGTAGTCTGGTTGATTTGCTTCAACGAGCTGTAACGCCGCCCGGAATAGTCGCCCGAGTACGTGGGCCACGACTCGCCGAGCGGGGCGAGCAGCTCGGAAGGATCGATCCCGCGCCCCTGGCCGCCGAGCATGGCCGGAACCACCAACAGGCACATTGCACTTAGAAGTCTTTTCAGTGTCATATCCACTTGTTCGAGTAAAACTGTGTCGACCGTCGCGGCGGATGTCCTGGACTCGGCGGTTTCTCTCTAGCCAGCCCGCCAAGAAGATTGTTTTCTCGTTACGCATAACGGGCCTAACGTTAGGCGCGCCGCAGGCGTGCCCCGCCGGAGCGGAGCGGGGCAAAGGGACTCCCGCAAGCGACGGCGAGCCGGGGCCCCACCGCACGTATTGTGTGCGGTGGGGTGGGATAGGAATCCGGCCGGGCGAACCCCCGGTCAAGGAAGAGGTGATCTATGCGTGTTGCGAAAGCTTTATTCGTCTTGATCGTCATCGCATGCGTGCAGGCCGTTGCCGGCACTTCGCTCGACACTTGGCCGCGCGAACCACGTGCCGCCGAAAACCTGCCAGCCCAGGTTCCATCGTCGCGACCGCTGCGCATTATCGCATTCGGGGCGCATCCCGATGATGCCGAGCTGAAGTTCGCGGGTACGGCGGCGCTCTTTGCCGCTCAAGGTCACAAAGTCAGACTCGTCGCGCTAACCAACGGCGACGTCGGCCACTTCTCTCAAGCTGGTGGTCCGCTTGCGCAGCGGCGAAAGGCCGAAGTCGAGGCGTGCCACGCGAAGCTCGGTGTCGATACCACCGTCCTGGATATCCATGACGGCGAGCTGATGCCCGATCTCGAGACCCGGAAGAAAGTCGCGAATCTCATCCGCGAATGGCAGGCGGACATCGTCCTGTCTCATCGTCCGTGGGATTATCATCCGGATCATCGCGCGGTTGGAAAGCTGGCCGAGGACGCGGCGGTCGTGGTCGCGGCGCCGTACTTCGCGCCGTATACCCCGCCAACGCCGCGCAACCCGATCTTTCTCTTCTATTCGGATGATTTTCAGAAGCCCTACCCCTTCGACCCGATCCTGGCCGTCGGCTTCGATGAGGTCGCGCAGAAGAAATGGGACTGCATCTCGGACCTCCCGTCGCAGTTCGGGGATGCCGACTCGTGGCAGGCAAGATATCGCGCCAACGTGCCCAAGGACGATGCCGGAAGGAAAGCGTTCCTGCTCGAAGGCGTCAAACAGCGCAGCGCCGACGTTGCGACCAAATACCGGAATCTGCTCGTGAAGCTGTATGGCGATCAGAAAGGTCGAAGCATCAAGTACGCTGAAGCGTTCGAGCTGAATCAGTACGGCAGCGCGGCAACGGCCGATGATCTCAAGAGCATGTTTCCAACATTTCGATGACTTGGAGGACGAAGCGATGGATCGACGTGACTTCTTCAGGACCGCAGGCGCGGGGCTGGCCGCCGCCGGCGTTGCGCTGACTCCGGACGAGGCCGAAGCCCGCCTTCGATCGCCCGACGCCGGGTCGCCACTTGCTTCGTCGAGCCAGGCATCGCAAACCACGAGCGAGAAGGCCAGGCTGGCTCGGATCGCGTCGTGCTCGTATCCAATCCGTTACATCTTCAAAACCAGAGGCGGCGGGCGCGGCGCAACGCCGCCGGCATCGGCGCCCCCGCCTCAGGCGAGAGGCGGGGCTCCGGCGGCGGTTCGGAACGGCGGCATGACGAACCAGCAGATGAAGGAGAAGTACGGCGAGATCACGATGCTGGATTTCCCGCAGTTCACGAAGGACACGTTCCCCGGTGTGACCCACATGGATCTTTTCTCCGGGTTGTTCGGCGACGTCGACGACGACAGCATGTTCGCGGGGCGGACGTTCGATCCGTCCACGCCCTCGGGCAAGAAGTGGCTCGACAAGCTCGTCTCGAAAATGGTCGCCACCGGGGTCAAGTGTCAGCACATTTCGAACAATGCGCCCACGAACCTCGCCTCGTCCGATCAGCCGCTGCGGAAAGCGGGCGTGGAAATCGGCAAGAAGTGGCTCGACGGGGCCGCGATCCTCGGCGCGAAATCGGTGCGCATGAATTCGCCGCAGGCGCTCGGCCCGAGCATCAGGCCGGAAGCCGTCCGCGATCCGGCGAACGGCTATCCGAAGAACGACGCGATCACGCCGCTCCTCCAGAACGCGATCGAGTCGTACAAGGAAATGGCGGACTACGGCGGCAATCTCGGCATCCGCGTCACGCTCGAGAACCACTGGGGCCTCGCCGCCGACCCGATGAACATTCGCATCATCATCGACGAGGTGAACCATCCTTATTGCGAGGCCTCGCCCGATTTCTGCAACTGGGAGTCCGATTACATGCTGTTTCACGGCCTCAAGGCGCTCGCGCCGTACGCGCATACGAACGTTCACGCGAAGTACTGGGATCGGTGGGGAGACAAGAACGACGTCCAGCGTTCTACCAGAATCATGCTGGCGGCGGGCTTCAAGGGAACGTTTGCGCTGGAGTACGAAGAAGGCCCGTTGAACGGAATCGAAGGGGCCAAGTATCTTTACAAGGAGGTCCTGGCGGCGCTGTCCTCACCTACTCCGGTGATCTGACGGGCCCGCTGAAAAGTGGCGGGCCCGCCCAGGTTCTCGGTTCCAGGTTCTCGGTTCCCACTCCGGGGTTCCAGGTGCGCCTAGAATCGGACGCCGACGCCAATCCGCATCTGACTGACGTTGACGTCGCCAGCGGTCAACTGGAGCGAATCGCCCGCACGGATCTTCTTGTAGCGGTACCCGAGATCCAGAAACAGTGGCCCACCCTGGACGACCACGCCGCCGCCGACGCCGAGCAGCGGCTCGGTGCGATCGAAGAATCGCAGCGCGCTGTTTGCGATGACATCTCCGCGCGAGCCGACGTCGTCGAGCCTCGCTTGCATGTGCGCAAATCCGGCGGTCGCTTCGGCGTAGGGCCTGATCGGGCTGCGTGACGGCGCGATGAAGCGGACGCCCGCTTCGCCGTACCAGGCCGAGACGCGCACGTCGAATGCCGTGAAGTCGACGATCGTGTCGAAGAGCGACGGCATCACGTCGCGCATCTCGCCACCCTCGGCGACGATCTGCAGCGTATCTGCCAGCGGTATTGCCAGGCCGCCGCCGAACGTCGGTCCCATCGTCACGTCCCCGAACGTGAAGCCGCCGAATCCTGTATCTGATTGTTTTGCGCACTCGCCGGGGGCGGGACTGCAAACGCGAACAGGACGAGACCGGCGGCGATGAAAAAACGTCGCATCAGAGTCCACCTCGCGGACGCTGGCGTTCGCAGAGTCAGCAATGGCGGTACCAGCGCGCCAGAGGCGTGGAGCGTGAGTTTTCCGGAGAATTTGCGAGCGGCGGGTGGGGCCCGACCTCAAATCGGGACGGCCGGCCGGCGAGTTCCGGGGACATCCAAACGGGACATCCAAGCGTGGCTGCCCCGGGTGCCTGCCTCGGGTGGCTGCCCCAGGTGGCTGCCCCTTTTGGCTGTCCCTTTTGGCTGTCCCTATTGGCTGTCCCGGTTGGGTGTCCCCGTAGCGGCGCCGTAGACCTGGTTTGTCTTGCGGCCCTGCAGCCAGGCAACGGCGTGAAGGTTGCGGGGGATCCAGCTCCGCTCAATCTTCCATTGACCTTCGGCAACGAAGGGCTGCGGCTCGAGCGAGCCAAGCGTCTGAATCTTCCGGACGACAGCCGCGTGCTTCAACGTGCGCCCGCCGTTCTCCCCTCGAGCCACGACGGACGTGAGCTCCCGCTCGATTACCGCTGCGAACACGTCGACCGGCTCGCCGCCGCGCGGCGCCGCAGGAAGATCGATCGTCATTCGAAGCGACTCTCCCGCAACGCGCGTCGACACAGCCAGCGGAAGGTGCTCACGCGCCGCCGCGGCGCCGATCGCCTTGGTTGCTTCCGCCCGATCGCTGCCGACGAGGTGCTCACGACCGTCGACGACCATCTGCGGCGTGTATACCTCGGTGCCCCCGAATGATCGCGCGTAACTTTCCTGGCGATTGGTGAACGCGCGCGAGCAAAACGGATCCTTCCACCCAAGCCGATCCCAGTAGTCGACGTGGAGCTCGAACGCGACGATCTCAGCGTTCGCGATCGGCTGCTCCTGCAGAAGGCTCGCGAGCAGCGCGTCGGCTGGTGGACAGCTGGAGCACCCTTCCGACGTGAACAGCTCCACGAGGACGGCAGATCGCGCCGGAGGGACAGCGGGCCGGAGTCCCGCGAGGAGCAACAGCGTGCCGATGATGGTCGTCTTCATGGAAGCCCCGGTGGGTCGGCCTGCCGCCGACCCATCGTATTTCCACCTCAGGTGCGCTCAAACGCGCCCCCTTGGGGAACCCCGGCTAATGCCGGCCGATCCGCTACTGTGTTCCCGTCGGACGTTTGTTGAGCTCAATGTCGATCGTGACGTTGATCTCGTCGCCGACGACCGGCGCAGCTTCGACGACGCGATTGTAGTTCAAGTTGAAATCACGCCGATTCAACTTCGTCGTCGCCGTTGCGCCGATCCTCAGCGCGCCGTTCGGCTGCTTCAATGGCGGCGACGGTCCTTCCACGTCGACCGTCACTTCCTTCGTGACGCCGTGCATCGTCAGATCTCCGATGAGCTTGAAACGGCCGCTGCCTGCAGGCTCCACCTTCTTGGACTTGAACGTGATCGTCGGATAGTTCGCGACGTCGAAGAAATTGGGCGACCGCAGGTCCTTGTCGCGGCCTTCAGTGCCCGTGTTGAGCCCGGCGACGTCGATCGTGACATCCGCCTTGACGCTGTCGAGGCTCTTGCCGTCGTAGTCGACCGTGCCGCTCACGCGCCCCAGCGTCCCACGAACTGTGGACACCATCAGGTGTCGCACGCTGAACTGGGCCGACGTATGGTTTGAATCGATCGTCCACGTGTTGGGCCCAAGTGGAGGACCTGGCTGTTGCCCCGGCGGCGGCCCCTGCGGGGGTTGTCCTTGCGGGGGGTCTGGCCGGCGGGCGGTTGCTGGTCGGGCTGTCCGGGCGGGTTCCGAGCCTGAACTGCAGCGACCGCTAACACAACGGCAGCAACGAGCACTGATACACGCTTCATGCGTCCAACCCTCCGAAGTTCGTGATTGAGATTCAGCCAACAGCGCCCCGGAGACTACGGGCGAGCGAGCAGCCAGGGATCCCGGAAGTGGCCGAGGATACCGCATAAGACGCCTCAGGGAGCCGCACCGTTTCACCCTATGCCTCTTCTTCGGAATATTTCGCACGCAGCTCCACCGGTTTCGAACGCTTGCGGAGCCGCAAGTTTATTGCTTCGACAAAGACCGAGAATCCCATAGCGAAGTAGATGTACCCTTTCGGGATGTGCTGATCGAAGCCTTCCAGCACTAGGGAGAGCCCGATGAGCAGCAGGAAACTCAGCGCCAGCATCTTGACGGTCGGGTGCCGGTGCACGAACGCGCTGATCGGCTCGGCGGCGATCATCATGATGGCAAGCGCGATGACGACGGCGGCGATCATCAACCAGACTTCGTCGACCATCCCAACGGCGGTGATCACCGAGTCGAGCGAGAAGACGATATCGAGCAGCATGATCTGGATGATGACGCTCGCGAACGACGCCGCCACCTTCCGCGATTCGTGCGCTTCCTCGCCCTCGAGGCTGTCATGAATCTCGTAAGTGCTCTTTCCGAGCAGGAACAGTCCTCCAAGAATCAGAATCAGATCTCGCCCCGAGATCTCGTGGCCGATCAACGTGAACCACGGCGCCGTGAGACGACTGAGCCAGGCGAGCGAGAAGAGAAGCAGAACCCGCGTCCCCATCGCGCCGAGCAGACCTAGACGACGGGCCCGCGACTGCTGCGCGTGTGGAAGCTTGCCGGAGAGAATCGAGATGAAGATGATGTTGTCGACGCCCAGGACGATTTCGAGAAACGTGAGCGTCGAGAGGGCGATCCAGATCCCGGGGTTGGTCAGCCAGTCCATCATCTCCTCTGAATGTCGAAGCGAAGCTCGGCGAACCCGCCGACCTCGAAATACTGCACCTTGAACACTCGCACGCCACCGTCGAGCGGAACGCGGTCCACCTTCAACTCGTGCGGCTCCCATGAATCGAGCTCGAGCGCGTCATCCACCCAGATCCTCCCCCCGTCATCAGAGATGACGCGCCGCACGTAATCTCCACGCGGAGGCCTAGCCGTTCCTTCAGCGACGACAGCGAACCGGTCGCGCGGAACTCCGTGCTCGATCGTCCGACCAGAAACGTCGTCGAGTCGATCCCTCGTGACGGGCTTCACCCGCAATCCGGTCACGAGCTTTTCCAAGGCCTGCGGCTGCTTCACCGGACCGGTGGGATCGGTGTACGCAAGGAAGCGGACGGTCCAGTCGATCGGCGCGAAGAAGCGAGCGTGTTCGAACCGGTACGGCGCGCCGGCAATGAGCGTGACCACCAGGACGCATCCGGCTCCGCGGAGTCTCTGCTGCAGCGAACCCCGTATTGCGAGCCTAGAACACCGGCTGTGTGTTGTCACACGCCGTACTGTTCGGGATTCCATTCGAGACCGAGCTCGCTCGGGGGCGCCATGTAACCGACGAGGGCCGATGCGGCGACCACGGCGGGGCTCGCCAGATAGCCTTCACCGCCGACGCCCATGCGGTTCTGCCAGTTGCGATTGAAGGAGGTGATGGCTCGTTGGCCAGGCGTGAGCGCGTCGGGGCCCTGACCAAAGCACGGACCGCACCACGACTCGCGGATATGCGCGCCTGCCGATCGGAATACGTCCGCGATCGATTCGCCGCCAAGGCGGGGATCCGGTTCTTCGATCTGACGGCCAACGCCGCCCGATCCCGGAAACACGGCGAACTCGCGCTCCACTCTCGCGACTCCCTGCGCGCGAGCGGCTCGAATCACCAGAGCCGCCTGCAGGAGATCGTCGTAGCTACCGTTCGTGCACGAGCCGATAAGCGCCTTGTCGAACGTCAGATGTTCGCGCGCGACGTCCTCTGCGGGAAAAGCATTGCCAGGGCTGAACGGCTTGGCGATCATCGGACGCACGTCCGAAAGACTCAGCGTCTCGTCTATGTCATAGACGGCGTCGGCACCCGGCCGAACCAGCGGGTACGGCAGATCGGTGATGCCCTTCTGCCGATACGACGCCTCCGTAACCTCGTCAGCCGCAAAGATTCCGTTCAGCGCTTCGGCCTCCGCCATCATGTTCGCGATCGTGTTGCGATACACGATGGGCAGCTGCCGGTCGGCATCCACGAGCTCCACCGACATGCCCTGTGCCTGTTTGGCGCCCCATCGCCGCAAAAGTTCGAGAACGATGTCCTTTCCGCCGACCCACGGCTGCAGACGTCCGCGAAAGACGACGCGTCGCTGCCTGGCGAGCGTGAAGTAGATGTAACCCGTCGCCCACCCGAACCCGAGCGTCGTCGAACCAACTCCCATGCCGACCGCACCGTACGCGCCGTACGCGCGGCTGTGCGAGTCCGCACCGGGTATGAACTGACCCGGGGCGACGAGCCCCTGCTCTGGAAAATAGAAATGAAAGATTCCGTCGCCCGGCGTCGCGTAGTACGGCTTCCGAATGTCGTGAAGTCGCGCAAACTCGCGGCCGATCGTCGTCTGCCTCTCGTCGGCCTCGACGCCCGTGAACACGAAATGATCGTTGGCAATCGCGGCCTGCCGCGGATGAATCGTGTTGCCGCCGGTGATCTGATTGAACGTGTGGATCGCGAAAGGCGCCGTCCCGTCGGACGCTGGAAGCAGATCGGCGTAGACCCTCAGCGTCGTTCCCGATTTCAGATCGCGTGGTCGAATCCGTTTGTCGACGCGGTGCGCCCAGACGATCTGCTCGGTGCTCGTCATGCGCCGCGCGTCAGTTTCGGCGGCCCAATCGATCACGGGATGCGCAGCGACGGATTCGGCGAACTCGCGGCGACCGACGGCAATGATGCCGCCGCTTATCCGGATCTCTTCTTCCTTCGGCGAGAGCGGCGCCGGGTGGTACGCTTTTCCCTGCGTCTCGTTGGTCAGCTGACGAGAAATCGGATCGAAGCTGAACTCATCGCCGTCCCGGGCGTCCGCGACCGCCTCGGGACTCTGCACCACGTGCAGCCCAAGATTGAAGCTGTTGCGGCGGAAGATGTCCCCCATGTTGCTGCCGCAGATCACGACCATCTCGAGGCCGGCTTCCTCGGCAACCCCCTTCAGACCGGCGGGGCTCATCTCTCGAGACGATCCGATTGCAAAGCGATCGCCGGCGACGATGAAGGTCTCGCCCCGGTGGACGCGCTCGCGGAAATCCGGCATCAGGTACCGGAACGCGCCGGCCTTCCATCGCTCGTCGAGCGTCTGCAGACTCTCCGAGACGCAGTCGGCGGCCGGCGTGATCTGATCCGTGTCGATCGCATCGAGCTTTTTCGCGTACCTCGTTCCGGGCAGACTGGCCGGATCCCAGAAGATCAGCGCCCGGCCGCGAATGCGTCGTGCGGGCTTCCGGTCGGACCCGCTGTGTGCATCGACGTCCCCGCTCGCGAGTGAATCGATCGACACGCCGGACTTCAGGCGCGCGGGCTCGATCGTGTGCATACTGGTTCAATCATGGTATTCGACGATCAGCCACTCAGTGAACCGCATGAGCGTTGTACGGTTCGCTCAGCGTGAACCGTGCAATCTTCGCGTCGAAGTGCTCGCCGTTCGCTGTGATCATCTGATACGAGCCCTCCATCACGCCGAACGGCGTTCGAAGACCGCAGCCGGACGTATACTCGAACGACTGACCGGGCGCGAGCGTGGGCTGTTTGCCGACGACGCCCGGGCCGCGTACTTCCTCGACGTCGCCGGTGCCGTGCGTGATCATCCAGTGCCGCGTGAGGAGCTGCACCGTCTCCGACCCTTCGTTCAAGATCGTGACCGTGTACAGGAAGAACCATTCGCCCTTCGACGGCTGCGACCGCTCGGGCGCGTATTGCGACTTGACGAGCACGCGCACCCCCCGCGTCAGCGCCTCGGACGTGAACATGAAATCATCATGAACGATCGCCATGGATCCGGGCAAGCGGGGCAGCCTGATCAGATCGGGCTCTGCGCGACATGCCGTCACGCCCAGGTCATTACCAGCAGCCGCGGATCCCGCTTCTACTTGTGTCGTCTGTCTTACACCGACAGCCGCTTCGCGCGATACCCGAGACTGCCCATCCTCGAGTGCGCGGGCTACGCCGATGTCCCGAGAGTTACGGATCCACCCTGATCCGAACTACCGAGCCACCGAACTACCGACCCGCCGATCTACCGGCGCGTGTCCAGGGAGCGGGCAACCCCCGAAACCCGAACCCACTCTCACGCGAACGTGCACTTCTGCCGCAGGCTCTTCTCCAGCTGTTTCAGGTACGCATAGCGCGGCATTTCGATCGCGCCGAACTGTTCGAGATGCGCCGTGGTCCACTGCGTGTCCAGCAGCGTGTAGCCACGGGCGCGCAATCGGTCCACGAGCGCCATGAGGGCGACCTTCGAGGCGTTTGCCTCACGATGAAACATCGACTCGCCGAAGAAGGCCCCGCCCAGCGTGACGCCGTACAGACCGCCGACCAGCCGTCCATTCCGCCACGTTTCGACCGAGTGCGCAATTCCTCGGTCGTGGAGCGTGCAATAGCTTTCGATGATTTCCTCTGTGATCCATGTTCCCGGGTCGTCTCGATCCCGTTCGATCTCGGCACACGCACGGATCACTGCCTCGAACGCACGATCGATCTCCTCCGTGAATCTACCCTGACGACGAATCCGGGCGAGACGCTGGGGCACGTGGAAGCGATCGAGCGGAATGACCCCGCGCGGATCTGGCGAGAACCATCGAATCTCACCGTCCTCCATCGCCATCGGGAACCAGCCGCTCGCGTACGCGGAAACGAGCAGCTCCGGCTGAATCATCTGGACTAACGAAGCACGACCAGCGCGCACTGGCCATCTTCGAGGACGGTCCGTGCGATATCTACTGCGGATGACTCTCCACTCCGGGCCTGGATGATGGCGAGATCGATGCCGTGCGTTTTCGTATACCGAACGATTTCGGTTCCCGCGGGGCCCGTCGCAATCACCAGCTCGATGCCGAGCCGCTCCTGCTCTTCATCTGGAATGAGTTGACCCAGCCGCTCCCGCGCCTCTTCCTCGATTGCCAGATGCACCTCAGGAATCCGATCGGCGCTGACCTCCGCGGTCCAGCCGGCGGAAAGCGGTTCGTCGACCGTATAGAGGATGTGCAGCCGTGTACCGAAGCACTCGGCGAGCCGGCGGGCGAAGAAGACCGACCGATCGTAAGCCTCGTCGGACCCGCCGTGTATCAGGACCTCCTTCATGTATTCCCCCTATCGAACATTGTACGGCCCAGGGAAACGAGCGCAGCGAGTGAGCCGCCACATCCCACCGCGCAGAGAACGCGCGGCGGGGCAAAGGGGCCCCGCGAGCGACGGCGTGAGGGAGTCCGGGACACGCAGTCCCCGGAGAGAGTACGGCCCACCGAAACGGA
>JBKPCD010000029.1:0-41054 GCA_046727175.1 Acidobacteriota bacterium
GCCGTATTCGGTCCCCTCTTCGACTGATTTGCGGAAGTGATACCCGATGAGAATGCGCGAATAGGCGTTCTCGGCCGCGGCCTGGGAGAAGCTGGTATACGAGCGGAGTACCGGCGTCGCATCGCTGCAGCTGCTGCCAGCAGGCAGCGACTCGCTGCAGTCTTCGAAGGGGATCTGGTCGGTCCCGAAGAACTGCTTCAACAGCTCAGCACCCGCGCCCCCCTCAATCGAGTGGCCCGAGGCGTAGTCCTGATTCGGAGGAGTCGGGCGCAACGGTGTCCACGTCGGGTCACCGGTCGTGTCTGGATTGCCGTCCGTGTCCCCTGTCTGAATAGCGGTGATCGGTCGCCAGTAGTTGTAATGGTTCTTGGAATCGACCATGGCGATGTAGCCGTCCGCGAGCGCCATATTGAGCAGCCCGAATAGTCGGGCGTTCTCCCACAGGGTGAGTCCCTGGTCGGCGGAAACGGTTCTCGCAATCCGGTTCCACTTCAGCGGGGAGCTTTCCCACCAGTAGAGGGCGATCTCGGTTTGGTCGGCAGTGCGTGCGCTGGGAGTGATGACATCATCGCCGCCGAGAGATTTCACTTCGTTGAAGTCAGCCGAGTACTTCTTCCTGTCCACCGCGTAGGGCGGCCCCGGGCGGAACTGTGAGCTATCCTTCAGGACGAAAGGGGTCACGTTTTCCCACACCTCAAAGACGATGAACGGCGTACCCGGTGTGCATTGATACTCCCCGGGATCGGTATCCTGCGGGCACGCGAAGTTCAGAAATGGCCCAACCGCGCCGTCGTCGGCTCTCAGGTTGAGGATCGCGGCAGCAGCGGCCTGTCCCGCCGCAATACCCTGCGCCTTGGCCTGACCATCGGGGATCGCGGCGAGCGCCGCTGCATAGGCGGCTTCGGCGCTTGCTCCGCCTGCATCGATGCAAGCCTGCGTGTGGAGCTCGAGAGGCAGCTGAGCGATGAGGGCGACCAGCACATCTCGAGCCGCCGCAGCAACGGCGGCATCAGGAGATGCGCCCGCTTCCGCTTGCGCATCGAGAGCGTATGGACGAGAGCGACGGTCGATGGCATTGACGGCATCGTGGATGGCCACGTGCATCATCGCGTAGATGCGCGATTCGTGGAGTGGGTTGTTGAGCGGAGCGAGGCAGGCCGCGGTGGCAGCCACACCGGCGTTTGCGTTCCAGACGGTGACTGCATCGCCGCCCGCTGGGGCAGCAAGGAAGGCCGGCTCACCTTCCGCAGCGGCGTAACGCACCAATGCGACACCGATGAATGACGTCAACAGCCCGAGGAAGGTCACAACGCTGATCGACCGTTTGGTTGTGTGGGTCTTCATGGTTCAGTCCTCCATCTTTTTTCCAGTCAAGTTCGTCAGCGGGCGATATCGATGCTGCAGTAGCGGCGTTGCCAGTGCGCGCATTCCAGTCGGTCACACGGCGCAAGGTGCATCCCGGCCGTGAATCCGCTTCGCCGCCGCTACCGGATGAAGTTCAAGTCTTCGGAAAGCGGTCCCACGACAGGCACCTCGAAGAAGCGTGCGGGCTCTGGATGGATCACGAGCGTGCCGCCGGAGGCGAAGAACGCTGCGATTTGACGCTGCACGCCCTGGGCGATCGAGCGAACAAGAGCGTTCGGATTGGGCAAATTCATGAAGATATGCGGGTTCCTTGGAATCGTAGGGTCTTCGGCGAAGGCGAGATCGTGTCGGTAGTGGACTGTCCGGTCGGCCAGGTTGCCCGCACGCAGGATCGCGGTCGTCGCCGGGTTGATCGAGGTTTGGTCGCCTCTTGCGAAGAGAATGAGCAGGGACTTGGGGAAGACGCCAGGCAAGGGCGCCTCGCGGAGATAGCGAGCCCAGGGCACCGGCGACTGTCCCAATTGCTGTCCCCACTCTTGAACCTCCATTGCGTTCTGGATGTCAATCGCACCCTCGACCGCATTCGTGACCGGCGGCTGGTCCCGCAGCGGCTTATTCTCGTTGAAGTAAGGGGGATTGACCGCCACGCCGTCGATCTCCGTGATGCCGGGAGAGTTGAGGAGCGATGGCGTTCTGGCTCCGAGCGTGTTTCCCAGGCCGGCTCGGCCGTCGGGCCTCCATCTTCCATGTTCTGGGGCCATTCCAGGGGGAACTCCCTCGGCGGCAGCGTAGATGCTCGGCTCGAGAGCCAAGAAGACCGCACCATACGCCGCGCCGCCCGAGTTGCCATAGTAGAAGATGCGGTTCGGGTCGAGATCCGAACTTCCGTCGCCGTCCACGTCCATACCCACCTCGATGACGCGGACGAGCTGCAGGAGGTCGATCGCGGTCTGGCGATTGCTGTCTCGCCCGCCGATGGTCCATCTCCGAGGGGCAGTCGCCCCTGCTCCCTCGGTGACACCGATCAAGTTGTCGCCGTTCTGGTCGATCCCACGCCCCACGTCGGGGATGACGAGCGAGCTGCCGTCGGTCAGTCGGATCGTCAGCGTGCCCAGCGGCCCGAATCCGTTCCCAGCGACGTTGATGCCGATCGTCGCTATCCCATGGGAAGCCAGCATGGCAGCGATCTCTCCCGTGGTGATGTGCCGGTTGGCGACTGTGCCGTGGCCGGCGATCGCCACAGGCCATCCAGCTTCCGGCCGAGGACCGGAGGGCAAGAACAAGGTGATGTACAGTTCGTTGTAGCGTTGCACAGGCGGAGTCTCGGTCAACGTCCCTACCGCTGGTATGTACTCTCCTGGAACCCTATATTCGGGAGAGAGGTAGGCGCCGTACGCGACCGCTCCCACCGCATTGGGGATGTAGCGAAGGATCGCAAGGTCAATGGGTACGGTGGTGAAGCCAGGAGGACTCAGTCTCGTGTGCTGGTTCCACACGATGGCTGTCACGTCCGCCAGGTTGAAGACCGCGCGCTCGCCGTTCGGACCGAGCAGGAAATTCGCAGGAGCTGGCGTGGCAGCCTTGACCTCGTCTCGAATTCTCTCCATCACCGACGTGATGGTCTGCGTCGTATAAACGCTGGCGACGACGATGTCGCGTTCGCGCACGCCGTGGCGCCGCGCGGCGTGGATTGCCTCGAGAAGAGCCTGCTTGTATTTTCCTCGCACGGTCTGCCGGAACCGGCGAAACGCCTCGCTCGCTTCGACCGGCCGCCCTGCTAGATCCTGCAGACCATTCGTGACGATGAGCGCGTACCGCGTGTGTTGGGCGAGCAATTCGTCAGACTCGACGTGGAGCGTCTGCGTGAAGGTATCCCAAACGATCTGGTTGATGCCGACAACGGTGCCCGGTGAATCATCCCCGCGGCCCAGCGTGCTACCGAGACTGATGAGGAACACGGTGTTCGCCGTAGCAGTGCCCACATCAATCGGCCCATCGAATGGAATCGAAATACGGGTTTGCAGGCCGAACCCATCCAGCGTGTTGATCACATCGAGATCCTCGCAGTCCGAGACACGAACTGCGCAGTCGGGATAGGGGAGGTTCACTCGGATGCCGGTGTTGTGCGTAGGATCGGCGACCGTGAAGACATCGGACGGGAACGGGCCGGTCTCCGGACGATCAAGGTCGAAGAGCCCATGGACGACGTCGCTGATGGCGACCACATCGTGGCGAGGCGGACCTTGGAGGGCACCGAGCGCGTTCAGCTTCGACAGCGGCGTCGTGAGCGTGAGCAGGCCGGCAGTGGCTAATAGGCAGTATTTCAGTCGAATCATGATCCGTCTCCCTGTCGCACCGGTCTCTCCGGTTGCGGGATGCTGTCTCTTTTCGCGACGACGATTCGTAGAAACGTCTGCCGCCGCCGATCCGGACAACCGCCTGCGCGACTCGTGTGTCGGTTGGGATTTCGGGGTAGCATGGACGCGTTTCCACGTCCCAGATGAACCTATGTCCCGGGATCAAGGTGCCGGCGATCGGTTGGGGTCGGAAGGTGCTCGTTCCGGGGCCGTCGATTCGACCTCTCATTTAATCGAGCGCGCGCGCGGGGGTGATCAGCAGGCGGTGGACCGGCTCCTCGCCCGGCACGTCACGCCGCTTCGACGTTGGGCCAGGGGCAAACTGCCGAAGTGGGCGCGGGACGCGGCTGACACCGACGACCTCGTGCAGGACACTCTGCTGCAGACGTTCAGGAGACTTGGAGACTTCGACGTTCGTGGACCTGGCGCGCTGCAGGCCTATCTGCGTCAGGCCATTCTCAATCGCGTCCGCGACGAGCTGCGCAAGAAGGGCCGGCGGCCGCAAGGGACCTGTCTCGACGGGCTCGAAGTGGGCGGCCGGCTCTCTCCGCTCGAAGAGGCGATCGGACACCAAGCCATCGAACGATATGAGCATGCGCTCGCGACGCTAAGGCCCGACGAACGAGAGGCGATCATCGGCCGCGTGGAGATGGGGTACTCGTACGAGGAGCTCGCGGATGTGCTTGGAAAACCAAGTCCGGACGCCGCGCGAAAGGCGGCGAAACGGGCGCTGGACCGCCTGATTCGGCAGATGGAGCGGCCGGCCACGTGAACGAAGCAGGCTAAGACCGAGCGGACGTCCGCTATTCGCGCGCGGGACGTTTTACTCAAACGATCTGTCGACAGATCGCTGAGCCGGATTCTCGGTATGACACCCAGCGAGCGGTTGCTCGATGAACTTGCCGACGCGGTGCTCGACGGCACCCCGATCGACTGGACCGCCGCCGAATCCGCCGCCGACCCCGTCGCGCGGCCACTCGTCCGACACCTGGAACTCCTGGCATCGGTTGGCCGTGTGTACCGCGAGGGTCTGCCGGCCGAAAACGTGGATTCAACCACTGATCGACGCGAGAGCACGGTCACACTCGACCGCTGGGGTCATCTCCGCCTCCTCGAATGCGTCGGTGCCGGCGCGTTTGGCGAAGTGTTCCGCGCGTGGGACACACGACTCGATCGTGAGGTCGCGCTCAAACTCCTGCCCGCTCCGCCCGCCCCGGACGACGAGAGCTCGTTCATCCGGGAAGGTCGGCTTCTCGCGAAGGTCCGCCATCCGAACGTCGTCACCATTTATGGCGCCGAGCAGATCGGCGGCCGCGTCGGGCTCTGGATGGAATTCGTCCGCGGTCAGACGCTCGAGGAGCAGCTCCAACAGGGGACTGGGTTTCGAGCGGCGGACATCATCGACATCGGCGTGGAGCTCTGTCACGCGGTGTCTGCTGTGCATGCAGCGGGACTGCTCCATCGTGACATCAAGGCGCAGAACGTCACCCGCGCGGAAGACGGACGCGTCGTGCTCATGGATTTCGGCGCCGGCAGTGAGTTGGCCGACAACTCGACCTCGGATGTCGCGGGCACACCGCTATACTTGGCGCCGGAAGTCCTGGCTGGAAGTGCGCCGACGGTGCAGAGCGACATCTACAGCCTGGGGGTGCTGCTCTATCACCTTGCCACGAAGTCGTATCCTGTCCGGGGCCGAACTATCCGGGAAATTCGCGAGGCGCACGAGCGGGGCGAGCGGATCGGGATTCGAAGCGTCAGGTCCGATCTACGTCCGACCCTCGCCCGTGTGATCGAGCGGGCTTGCGATCCTCGACCTGAGCGGCGCTACGCGAATGCGGATGCGTTCGCTCGCGCCCTGTCGGCCCTGAGGCGGCATCCGGCGATCGCGGCCTTGCGGTATGGACTTGCTGCGTGCGCTGCCGTTCTGATCGTCGTCCTGTTGGCATCGGAAGCCCGTGCTCGGCTGTTCGGGGGCCATCGAAGCCTGGGCAGCCGGCTCGCGAGCCTGATCGCCGGAACGCCGAGCCCGCTCGAACGTCCCATCATCGCCGTGCTGCCGTTCAAGAGTCTCGGGAGCGATGCGAGCAGGGACCTGCTGGTCGACAGCGTGACAATAGGGCTCATCCGGCAGCTTGGGGTCATCGATGGCCTGCAGGTGAGATCCCAGGCCTCATCGTTCATGTTCAAGGACAAGCCACGGAATCTCGCCGACGTCGGCAAGCGGCTGTCCGCGAATCTCGTCGTCGAGGGGGACGCACAGATTGCCGACGACATGCTGCGAATCAACGCCGCCCTGGTGTCGGTCGCCGGCGGGAGGACCCTGTGGTCGGACACCGTCGAACGGCAGCTCAGATCGGAAGGAGACCTCGTCGGACTGGTCGAGGAGCTGACCAGGACGATTGTCAACAGGCTTCGGCTGAAACTGGGCCGGACGCAGCGCCGCTATGAGACCGACATTGCGACGTTCCAGACATACTTGAAAGCCCGCGCACTTCGCGACGCGCGCGGAGAACCGGCTCGCGCGTCGATTGCGTTGCTCGAGGAAGTCGTGCGGATAGACCCGTCGTTTGCACCGGCGAAGGCGGCACTCGCGGCCGTCTATGGCTTTCTCGCCTCTCGGCATCCCGGCGTCGACGGCGCTACTATTCCGCCGAGTGAAGCCGCGGAGTTGATGGAGCCACTCACCCGGAGCGCGCTCGAGATCGACCCGATGCTTGCCGAAGCGCACGCCGCCCAGGGACACCTCCACGCGATAGCGCTCCGCTGGACCGATGCCGAAGCATCATTCCGGCGCGCGATCGACCTCGAACCGAACCTCACATCGGTGTACGTGGACTTCGTCCTGTCCACGCTGCTGCCCTGGGGACGGCTGGACGAATCGCTTGATCTGCTGGAAGCAGCACTCGAGGCCGATCCAGAGGCGCTCGATCTGCGGCGCGTGTTGGCGTACGTTCAACTTAACGCAGGTCTGTACGCGGAGGCGCGGGACAACGCCCGGCGCGTGCTCGCTGTGGACACGACTCACCCGTACGTCGACTACATCCTGACGTGGGCGCTGCTGTTCAATGGCGAGCGAGCCGAGGCGCTCGAGCGGCTCGAGGAATGGGTCGGCCGTCCAGGCGGCCTTCCGGGCCGTCCCGGCGTAAGAGGGTATATCCACGCTATCAATGGCCGGCGTGCAGAGGCTGAAGCGATCGCCGCGCAATTCGCCGCGCAATTCCCCCATCTCCCGCAGCGGCAGGCCGAGATCTACGGACTCTTGGGCGACAAGGATCGCGCGTTGGAAGCTCTCGAACGGCTCGCGGCGATCAACCCGGGTCGCGCTGCGACGTTTCTCGACCATCCTGAGATCGGACTCCGCGGCGACCCCCGCGCTGAGGCGTTCCGCCAGAAGCTGCGCTTCCCCCGGTAGCACGTCCTCGTTTTCTGACACGCGACGCCTCACCCGTCGAGCGAGAAGCCCACTCGGCTCCGGGTTGGCATTGAGCGTGTTGAACACCTCGACGAAGGCCGTTTGCGATCCGCGCCCGCGATCCGGATGTCCTTGTCCAGGCGCAGGTCGAGCAGCGTGACCTGGTCTAGCCGCCGCGCACCGATGGGCTCCGACAACAGGCGGATGGTGCCGTAATTAACCCGCGCGATGAGCGTTCGGCCGAATGCCTGGCCCGATTGGTGGCGCAGAAATGGCGCCCCTCGTGTTTTCCCGGACCCTGCCATGTGCCGTGGACCCGGATCGACCAATCACGGTATGCGTGCCGGCCGCGAGAGTCAGTGTGGATGAAGTCGTTTGGCGTCAGGGCGAACTCGTTGGGGCGGATCTGCTGGCCAAAATACTCCCTCGCATGATCGCGATTCCAGGTATGCGCGACCGAAGCGAACAGCGACCATTTCCCGTTGAACCTCCGTCGCGCGGCGGCCTCCCAGGTCATGTGGTCGTTCTCGGCGTGCGGCAAGTTCCGAACAACGATCTGCGACTGTCGCAACAGGTCCGGATTCAGCTCGAAGAGCTGGATGGATAGGCCGTCATCCCTGGTCCCGAACTCCGTGTCGGGCCCAGGGTCGCGGAGCGTGACAGGGACGCTGAACGCCTCGAACGGCCAGTACGCGCGCTGACGCGCGCCGTGCTGCCTCTCTCCGCGCCAGGTCACCCACATCCCAATCCCCAGGCCCGCAGTCGCCTCGCGCTCGACGCGAGCGGTGATCTCGTGGATGTAAGTGAGCTTGAGGTCGGGATCGATCGAATCGATCACCTCACCACCGCGCGTTTCCTGGCGATCGAACTCCTCACCGCGCTGCCACACGGCGTTGCCATCGGCGTCCGCCCACTTGAATCGTTCCCACCACACGCGTCCATTAGGGTTCACGTTGAAGCCCAACTCAGTGGTTGGAGGCAGCCAGTGGAAGCCGTAGCTGGCCTTCACGATCGTTCGGCCGTCTCCGCGCACGTCATAGCTTGCACCAATCCGGGGAGCGATGACGTTCCAGTGAGCGACGTTGTCAACGGCCGGAAAAGTCTGAGCTGCTGGATTGAATCGGCCCGGCCGGATCGTGCTGCTCGGGCAGGAAAATGCGGAATCGATCGAACCGCACTCCAAGATTGAGCGTGAGGCGATCATCAACCTGCCAGCTGTCTCCGCCATATGCTGCATGTGACCAGTGTCCGCTCTCGGAGCGTGACGGCGTCTGGAACAGGTACACCTCACGGGGGATCGCGTTCTGAGTGACGTGCAGCACCTCGCCGGGGTACGCGTGTATCCATTCATCGGCGCCGATCACGCGCTCAAAGTCGAGGCCGGCCTTGAATTGATGCCGTCCGAACGGGCCGTCGCGGAAGTAGCTGGCGGCAGCGTTCACCTGATTGCTGAGCCACTCTTCCCGCCGGTCACGATTCCCGCCGAAGACCTCAGGCCCCTGCAGATCCTCCGTTCGGGGCGAGGCGCCGTTGGGGCGCTCGGCACGGCTGGCGACGAACTGGCCAGCCCGCGCCTCGACGAACAGCTTCTTGCCGATGACCGCGCTCCACTCCGTCTTCCAGACGAGTCCCTTCGCCAACTGCCCCAACGTTGACTCCACTGTGATGTTCTTCGCCGTGGTCGAGCGGAGAAACCCATCGAGCCGGATCGGCTGACGATTGCGCGATCCCTGCGCGAACACGACGATCTGGTGCGTGTCGTTCACACGCCAGGTCCCCTTGCCCGTGAAAGTCGTGACGTGCGTTTCGAGCGGCTGCACCGGGAAGTTCACTTGTCTGGCGGAAGAGGCATGGTCCCGCGCAGATGCGTACCACCACAACCGATCTCTTCTGAGATATCCGCCGGCGTCACCGTTCAGATCGCGATAGTTCCGCAGCCGGTTCGCCGCGCTGGCCGGGAGTCCCTCGGCGACGGGGGCGCCCAGCTCGATCTGCCGCTCGTCGATGTTGTGCGACTGCCAGCTGCCATGCTCGTACCCCGCGTAGAACGTGCCGGCGTACTGATTCGCACCCGACTTCGTGATGAACTGCATGTGCAGGCCGGGCGAGGACCATTCCGGGCCGTATGCGCCCGTGCCGACCGACACGTTCGTGAACGTGCCGTAGTCGAGCGCGAATCCGAATGGATTCATACCGCTTACGCTGATGCCTTCGATCGTCGGGCGGTTGTAGGCGCTCGTTCCGTATACGCTGAACGGGCCCACCGCGAACGCCGTGCTGCCGCCGACGTCGAAGCGCGTGAGCTGCACGGCCGGTGTCGCGGCCAGAATCGAGCCGATTGTGCGAGCGCCTGGCAGGTGGGCCAGCTCTCCTGCGTCGAACACCGTCGCAACCATGGTGGCTCGCCGATCGACGACGCCAGCGCCGCCCTTGACCGTCACGATTGCACCGAGCCGGACCGTGTCCAGTGAAACGTCCACCGTGGTTGTCGCCCCGAGATTGACGCGAATATCTTCGCGTCTGGCGGAGGCGAAGCCGGAGAGCACGTACAACAGCCGGTACGTCCCGGGCGGCAGGGCCGACAAGCGATATGAGCCGTCCGGAGCTGACAGGGTGGTGCGCAGCGCCATGAGCGCATCGCTGGCAGCGGTGATGGTCACGCCTGGCAGCACAACGCCGGTGGTGTCGGTTACCGTGCCTTCGATCGCGCCGGTCGTCGCGCCGACCGTCTGGCTCGCGACTCCCTGTCCGCACAACAGCAGATATGCGACGGACGAGACAAGACCGCCTGGCCTGAACACGTCCTTCCCCCCAAGACGAAGCGATGGACGGACATTCTAAACTGTCCGCGTGGGTGCTGCGCCTCGTCTGGCGCCACTGGTGGCCCGATTGCTGGTGCACATACGACCCATCGTGCGGGCGGCTCGAGTGGCCTATAGCGATGAAACGTCAAGTGCAGCCGGATCGGACAACCCGTCGGCGTCGAAGAGTGTCCGTTTTCTCCGCGCGCAGACGTTTCATCAGGCACGGAACCCGTCATGCCGCCACGAAAAAGGGCGACGCCTGCCCATGCTGTTACTGGCAGGGGTCGGCTCGATGGATTGAAGAAATGCATACCCTCAAGCTCGGGCGTGTCCTGATGATTGCAGCGCTTGTCACTGCATGCGGCGACAAGCCGAATCCCGTCGGGCCCAATCCGCCCCCGGCTTCTCCCGTTGCCAGCCTGGTCATTAGCGGAGCCGATTACGTTCTAACGGGCTCCACGACAGCGTACACCGCGACTGCCACGCTGTCCGGTGGCTCCATGCGAACGGTGACGCCTTCGTGGTCGAGCAGCGCCGTAAACGTTGCCACTGTCGACAACGCCGGGCGCCTTGACGGCCGGGCCCATGGCTCGACGACGCTGACAGCCGCTCACGACGGGCGCAGCGCGTCGAAGACGGTGCAGGTGGTCAACAACTACGGTGGAAGTTGGTCCGGTCGCTACATCATCAGAGCGTGCAAGGATTCGGGCATCTTCACGGACGGCATCACCGGAGACGATGTGCCGTGGTGTCAGGTGCTCAACCGCATCGGTTCGCAGCGCTTCGCATTCACTCTCGTCCAGACTGGCAGGAATTACAGCGAGATTCGTGCAATGTTCGGCCCCGAGTGTGACTCGTTCGCCGGGAGTGGAACGATCTCGGGGGTTGTGACCGCTGACGGACGACTCAACCTGGAGGGCACCTTGAAGGCGCTGGATTGGTTCTGCCACCCCGATATGGACTTGCAACTCAGCGGATGGGACACGAACCTCGACGGGGCCGGCAACATGACTGGTCGGTGGGCGCAGAACCGCACCATCTTCGGTCATCAGGGCAGCGCGCACGAGGAAGTCGAACTCGTCACGATGTCACGGACTGCGACGGCGGCGACATCACGGTGACTGTCGCTCGACTGCGCGCAGGATCGTGAGCGGTACCTGCTCCAGCACGGTCCGCCGGTCGCACACAAGGAGGTGCCCACACTCGACGCGTTCGCGCCGAGATTTGTCGATGGTCACGCACGTGCGAACCGGCACAAACCGAGCGGGATTGCCACGATCGAATCCATCCTGAAAGCAGGGCGTACATATCCTGCGGTCACACCTTCTGTTCCCGCCTGGCAATGAAGGGCGCGCAGGCGCGGGCCATCCAGGAGCTGGCCGGCCACGCGGACCTGTCGACGACGCAGCGCTACATTCACTTGAGTCCGGCGGCAACGGAGGACGCGATCCGATTGCTCGACGGACGCTACCCAGACCACGGTCCGGCTAAAGCCGGACACTACGACAGCGGCGTTCGCGCCGATCTCGTGAAAAGAGTTGGAGACATCATTTTGGACACGATCTCCAACTCTGCCCCGACGGCCGTGATCCGCACCTTCTTCCGTTCGCTGACGGGGCCTGCAACCCGCAACTTAGGCGCCCATCGCACAGCAGATGTGTGGTTGGGAGGTTGTGCAGCGGGCGGTACTTGCAGCTGTGGAGGGGCGGCGTGAGTTGAAACTCAGGCCATTTGGCCCGTGCGCATACACTTGAACGAGGGCAACCATGTCGGTCGAGAACAACGAGGAGCTTGCCGGGAGAGCGATTGAGTGCAGTCTCGCGCGTCGCTGGCTGGAGCGGGTTGGACTCGAGGCCCCTGGCCCGGCGCGGGAACATGAGCGACGATGATGTCGAATCGCTCGTGGAACGAGCCATTCAGGAATCCCGGGGACAAGCTCCAGCCGACGAGTGACGTTATACTGATTGGAGTCGTCCGCCAGAACGTGCTTCATGTCCAAACCTGTTCCCCTTCCACCGCCCGGCTTCGATGACCTGTCGGTCGACGAGAAGATCGACTACCTGCAGTCGCTGTGGGAACGAATCGCCGCGAGTCCTGAGACCATCCCTGTTCCGGACTGGCACCGCGAAATCATCGACGAGCGCTTGAAGGATCTCGAAGTTAATCCGAACGCTGGTGACAGCTGGGAGGTCGTTCAGGAACGACTCCGCAAGAAATTCGATAGCCGCCACTGAACGTAATGACCCGCCGGTTCATCGTTCGGCCACTGAGGCCGATCTCGACGAAGCGGCGCGATGGTACGAAGACGAACGAGCCGGTCTCGCCCAAAGATTCCTCGCCGAAGTCAATCGAACGTTCGACCGCATTCGAGAGCGGCCTTTCCAGTTCCCCACGGTGCGCGGTGATGTCCGACGAGCGCTGCTGCACACATTTCCGTATGCCGTTTACTTCGGAACGCACGATGATGACGTGGCTGTCCTTGCCGTATTGCACCTGAGGCGGAATCCCAAGGTCTGGCGAGCGAGAGTTCGATCCTAGCGGTTCAGGTCACGGCTTACGGAACAGCGTCAAGTACGACACCGCGTTCTTGTCCCCAGTCGGCCAGTTCCGGATGGTCTGGACGCCAAGGCATACTGCGCAGCGAAAACGCCACTCCGAGTAGTGGCCGCGGATTCGAAATCGCAGCTGCGCCAGGCATCTCAATTGAGCTTTCGTCGACGCGACAGCCCGACGCAAGGAGCTACGCTTTCCAAGCGTGCTCAATCGACCACTCTGACATCTCTCCATTTAGAATCAACCAACTTACGGACGCGCAAACGAGCAGGATTTGTCGATTGTGATAAGTCCTCCAATGTGCCGCGATCACTTACGGGCTTTTCCAGTATAGCCGCGGCGTTACCGCTCCCTCAGCGAAATGACCGACGTGCGTCAATCCTGCTGAATCGAATGTTGAGACTGCTTCGAAATCGCCTGTGTAACGGTTTGCTAAACGCCGATCAGCATTTCGGCCATTTCCGTTTTTCCTCGCAAATCAAGCGTTTCAATCACTTCATCATCATTCGAGTCGCTGGCTAATGTTGGCTCTGGCGGCGCTGCTTTGGCGCGTGTCAGGGGCAATTTGGGGGACAGCGTGGGCGGCGATTCTGCCCTGCGTTAGCTGCCAACACCAACGCCCGGGCACCGAGCCAACACCGTCCGGCATCCGCGACGAAACGTCGTCCTAGGGGCGAGCGGGACCTGCCCGAAACGAGAGGATGGTGAGTTCGGCGTCCCTTGACCGACCTTCCTGCGCCCGCTACTTTCAATGCCGTGGAGACGGTGAACGACAAGGCAGTTGTCTTCCTCCCGTGGAACACAATCGAGCCTGAGGCGCAGCAACAAATCCTCAACACGGCGTCCATGCCGTTCGTGTTCAAGCACGTTGCGGTCATGCCGGACTGCCATTACGGAAAGGGCGCGACGGTCGGGACGGTGCTTGCGACCTTGGGCGCCGTGATTCCGGCCGCTGTGGGTGTCGACATCGGCTGCGGCATGATCGCTGTTCGGACGCCCCTCAAGCGCGCTGATATTCCCGCGCCGGCGGCGGTGCGCACGGGCATCGAGCGGCGTATCCCGATGAGTGCCGGCAAGAACAACGTAAGGCTTACCGCCACGGCCGCCGAACGCGTTCGCATACTCGAGGCGTTGGCCAAAGAGACCCGCGCGACGCCTGATCAATACGACAAGAACTGGCGCCTTGCGCTGGGAACTCTGGGCGGTGGCAACCACTTCATCGAACTGGCCGAGGACGGCGACGGCGCCGTCTGGCTGACATTACACTCGGGTTCTCGCGGCGTAGGCAACAAGATTGGCAGTCACTACATCAAGGTGGCGCAACAGCTTTGCGCGTCAATGGGAGTGCGACTTCCCGACCGCGACCTCGCGTATCTGTCGCAGGACCATCCCGCGTTTGCGGCCTATCTCCGCGACTTGAACTGGGCGCAACAGTTTGCGCTGCATAACCGCAACGAGATGATGGACCGCGTGTTAGCAGAGGTGAAGCACACGGTATACGGCGACGACAAGAACCCGCCGACCCTGGAGCTTCAGCGCATCAATTCGCATCACAACTTCACACAGGAGGAAGAACATTTCGGCAGCCGCGTCTGGGTCACTCGGAAAGGGGCCATTGAGGCGCGTCGAAGCAATTGGGCGATGATTCCTGGCTCCATGGGCACGCGTAGCTACATCGTCGTCGGTAAGCAGCATCCGATGAGTTTTCATTCCGCTCCGCATGGCGCCGGGCGGCGGTATTCGCGGACGAAAGCGCGAGCGCTCTTCGGCATGGACGACTTGAGCCGGGCTATGGCGGGCATCGAGTACCGGCATTCGAAGGTGCTGCTCGACGAAATCCCGGCCGCGTACAAAAACATCGATGAAGTGATGGAGCACGCGCGTGATCTCGTTGAGGTGAAGTACGTGTTGAAACAGTTCGTCAACGTTAAGGGCGACTGAGGGTCCCCAACGTCCGAGTTGATGATTGGCTCACTGGTCGGCGCCTTCGGTTCACCGGTCAGAAGTTCCTGGGTCTCAGACGGTCGAATTCAGCGCACGGACGGCAGAGCCTCCGGTACCGACTTTGCTTTTTTGCTCGGTATGGAGAACAACAAAACTAATCAGGAGCGCGGAAGAAAATACGGCGGCAGCTCTTCATTCCTCGACAGGGGCCAGCCGAGCAGGGCGCCACGTCAGGACGAACAGGGTGAGGAGGCTGTCGGCTCAACCAGCCGGGATGTCGGCCCAGCCGATGGCACCAGTCCCAAACAAGGGATTAGCAACCGCCCCGCCAAGGATGAGCACGCGTTTCCCGACTCTGATGGGTCCGATTCTCAGGCCGTCCCTGACAGTGTGGACGACGGACCGAAACAGGTCGGCGGCAATCGCGGCCAGGTTTAGCCGTGGAGGAGTCACATGGGCGCCGAAAACGAGAACACTGATCGCGAGCGACGACCGGAAGGCAAGGAGGGGGCAGGCTCTCATCAGGAGGGCAAGCATTCCGTCCAGGCTGGCCACACTCAGCGTCGAGAGCACTCTGAGCCCGAGCAAAGCAAACCGAACTCCTTTAACGACCATCAGAAGACCGTCTCCGGCAAGAAACAACACGGGCCCGAGGACAAGGTCGGGTGCGGACGCGGGTGGGAACGAAGGGAGTAAGGGACAGAACGTGGATTCGCGTCGTTCGACTGGCACCGGCAAAGAGCCCGGCGACATCGGCGACAACCGTGGGCGGAGTCGGGGAGCCGAGTAACGACATCACTTCACGTTTGCGAACGCGAAGATGCTGCGACCGCCGCGACCAGGGCAAGGATTGCACCAACGGCGGCGGTCGCTGCGCGACCCGTTGGATCACTTCCTGGCTCGAACGCGGTCACAGACGCGGCTCGAATGGGTAGGCGGCTCGCGACCTGCGCGAGACACATTTCACCAGTGCTTCCAGACGTGATCTGCGGAGAAGAGCTGGTCAGTGTACTCGCCTTCGAGTCCGTCGGCCTTTTCGATTGTCAGCACCCCAGAGCGTTCGGCTGGTGCAGGCCCTGGAGCCGGTGTCATCGCGGGAACGATCACGGCGCGTTCGGCCGCTGGCGTTGGTAGTTCCGGCTCCAAGCCGGCCAGGGGATGCAGGACGCGGCCGATCGCGTTCAATCGCGACACCTTCCCCAGGCCATGCTGCAGCACCGTCGCTTCCCGGACCCGGCGCGACCATCGATCTGCTTGCAACCCAAGGTCGGGCGGCAATTCCGCGAGCACGTCGTCATGACACGCCGCGCAGAGATACGTGTAGGGATGAGGATCGGTGCGTTCCAACGCGCCTGCCTTTCCGGGCCGATCCAGATGACAACGCATGCAGGCGCGCGGATTGGCGCCCGCGAAGTAGTCGCCGAGCGGCGCCGGAAGCAGTTGGGCGTCTGCTGCGCTACCGGTTCGTTTGGCGATGTGCGCCGTGAGGAGGTGACTCTGCACCAGTGCGCGTCCCAGCGCTTTTCGTAGCGCTCGCTTCGCGAGACCGTCGAGTCGTCCGACGGCTTCGGCGTACAGCGTGATCAGCTCAATCTCCGCTACACGCATCGCCTGTAACGTTTTCGTCGTGCTCAAGCGAGACGCAATACTCGCCTGCGCTCTCGCTAGCGTCTTGCGAATGCCGCCGCGTTCGTCGGGAGTCCCGCCCTGCATTCGGATCAACGTGGCCATCTGCTCGACACTCGCCTGTTTCCCGTTCTTCGCATCCTGGAACATCACCACGTAATCGGGTGCCGATTCATGCGCAATCGCTGTGTCGAGCGCGGCGATTCCGGATATCTCGCGTGTGACAAGGGGCTCGAGTTGGCGTTCAAGCGATGTCCAGCTCGCTTCGGTGGACCTCATCGTGATTCCTCCGCTTGCCACCACGTCCGACTCACGGTCGTTTCTAATCGCTCGACGCGAACGGCGACGACTTTCTGAACTGGCTGCTTCGACACGGGATCCGATACGTCAGGCGTGAGGCTGTTCGCCGCATGCTGTTCTCCGAGGTCACCGTAGTGAAACGGCACGAATACCACCCCAGGCGGCACAACGTCACCCACTTTCGCCGGAGCGACAACAGATCCACGGCGCGAGACAATCCGGACACGATCGCCATCCAAGACGCCGAGCCGCGTGGCGTCGGCCTCATTGATAGCCACGAAGACGCCGGGCGCCGCCTCGTTGAGTGGCGGTGCCTTTGCCGTTTTCGTCCGCGTATGCCAGTGGTACGCCTGCCGACCGCTGATTGCAATCGCCGGAAACTGGTCGTCCGTCGTCTCGAGCGGCGGTTGGTATTCAGCCGTCACGAATACGGCTCGACCCCGTGGATCGCGTTTGTCACGGTACTCGTTGAGTGTGTGCTCGTGTCCGGTCTGGAGATCGGCCTCGTAGGACTCGGAGCGCTGCCATTCAGTCGGAAAATGCCGATCGGTGTACAGCCGAGTGGTCCCGTCTGGATGAGCGTCGTCGCACGGCCACTGAATCCCGCCGCGTTCGGCAAGCTTCTGGTAGGTCATCCCTGAATAGTCCGGAATACAGCCGCGCGAGATCTCTCTCCACTCGTTGAACGCACCTTCCGCATCGGTGTACTGGACCAAAGGCTTGCCGGCAGCGTCGCGAAGGTTCATGCGAGTCGAGAAATCCAGGAAGATATCCAGATCAGCTCGCGCTTCTTCCGGTGGTTCAACCGCCTTCTTCAAGAGCGTGCACCGGCGCTCCGCGTTGGTCATGCAACCGGTCTTTTCACCCCACATCGCAGATGGGAGTACGACGTCGGCGAGTTGCGCCGTCTCGGTATCAGCGAAGCAGTCCTGCACAATGAGGAACACGCCGTTCAGCGTCCGCAGGTGCGTCGAACGGTTCATCACGCTGACCGCTGGGTTCGTGCCGATGTTCCACAGGACCTTCACGTACCCTTTCTCGCAGAGCTCGAAGATCTCTGGTGCGGCGACGGGTTTCTTGCCGAGCAGTTCGACCGGCACATTCCATCGTTTGGCAAGCTCCCGCATGTGCTGTTGGTCTTCCCAATTCAGGTACGCTGGATATGTGCCGTCGGCACCGGTTTCCCGTGTGTTCATCGAACTCGGCTGACCGGCGAATTGCATGGGCGCACACCCGGGCCGCCCAATCTTGCCCATCAGCAGGTGCATGCTGTTCACGGCACAGGCCGCGGCGGTGGCCTGATTGCTCTGATAGACCCCCTGCAAGCATGTCGTCACAGTGGTCCTGGACCGCCCGATCCATTCGGCCGCTGTCCGCAGCTGTGTCGGTGGAACGCCGCAGATCTTCTCGACACGGTCGGGCGTGTATTGGCTCACAAGAGTGCGGAATTGATCGAACTTGACCGTGTGATTGGCGATGAAGTCAGAATCGATGGTGTTGTTCTCTATCAGCAGGTGGCACAGGCCGTTCAACAACGCCACGTTGGTTCCCGGCCTGAGTTGCAGGTGAAGGTCAGCTCCAGTCGAGACCGTCAACGTACGGCGCGGATCGACCACGATCACCTTCGACCGAAGCGGCCCGGCTTTGGCCGCCAGAATCCGCATCCACAGAACGGTGCTTTGTTCGGCGGCGTTGTGACCCACTAGCACGATGCACTCAGCGTGATCGAAGTCCTCGTATGCACCGGGAGGGCCGTCCGCGCCGAATGATTCCATCAACGACGATGCCGTGGTCGCGGTGCAGAGCCGGGTATTCGCGTCGATGGTGGCGATGCCTAGTCCAGCGCGCGCAATCTTGCCGATCGTGTAGTACTCCTCGAGGAGGAGTTGTCCGCTGTTGTAGATCGCGACACCGTCTGGCCCTTCCGCCGCGAGCGTCTCGTTGAATCGGTCGGTCACCAGCTGCATCGCAGCTTTCCACGAGGCAGGGACGAGGCTGCCGGACTGGTTCCGAATGAGCGGGCGCACAGCCCGACTCGGATGGCGGTTCGCGTAGTACTGGTTAAGGCCTTTGGGTCCAAGACGACCCTGGTTGACCGGATGGTCGGCGCGCCCTCGAACGCCGGCGATGTGCGCGCCAGCCACACCGACGTCGATGCCGCACCCAATCGAGCACATCCCACACGTCGATGGTATCCACCGTTCAACGTGGATCGTTTCGTCCTGCTGCGAAAAGCATCGTGGTTCCATTTGACAGTTCCTCGGCTGTCCCTCGTCGGGCTCGTGACAACCAGCACCATGTCGGCCAGCAGCTTGGCTGTGGCGTAGGGCCGTGATGGTTCGCGTGGAAGTCCGGGTTGTTCACCATGGCTCGATCGTCCTCATGGGAGTCTCGACGGGCTGTCTAGTGACGACTGCTGTGACCGCTTGGAACAGCCGGCGAACGCAGCTCCTCGGCGGCTCCCAATAGTTCACTTTTTCGATGACCATCCGAAGCACCGTGGCCTCTCGATCATCTGAGCCCTTTGGAAACCACGCCCGATAGCTCGGACGCCACAGGCGGCGGATTAGGGCGGGATCCTGAGACGCATAAGCCAGACCGAGCACGACGAAATAGCAGCCGGCGCTGATGACCGTGAGCGCGACGTGCGGTCGTTCGTCGACCTGCGCCACTTTTCGTGACTCCCTGTGCGTCAGGAAATAGATGTTGGGGTCTTCCGGAAGCCATAGCGGTAGCATCGGACGGCCGGCGTGAGCCTCTCCGCTGCCGAAGGTCAAAAGTATCGCGACTTGGCTCTGCTGCAAGAGGTCGCGAACTCGGTGACGTTCCGCGGCGGGATCCATGCGGCTATCGTCGGCCCTTCATCGCGGCCATGAGGAGTGCGCGCGCCCGCTTGCTGCCAGCGCGCCGTTTTACTTCGAAACGTTTGCCCTTCATCTCATTGTACGAGACGAAGAAGTGTTCGATTTGCGCGATGAGGTCCTGGCTGAGATCGGTCACCTGGCGGATTGACCGGTGTGCGGCGGAGTTGGCCGCGACGGCGAGTAGTCGATCGTTGCGTTCGGTCTCTCCTTCTTCGGTTTGTTCAGCCTCGATGACGCCGATGAGCCGCGAGGGGACGATGCATCCGGGATACACGGGCGCGTCCATCAAGACGAGGACATCCAACGGATCGCCGTCATCGGCATGCGTCGAGGGAACGAAGCCGAAATCGAAGGGAAAGACGGCGCCCGCCGGCAGCACGCCCTTGAGCACGAAGGTCCCGTAGCGCGGCTCAAACGTGAGCTTGTTCGGCGAACCCTTGGGCGTCTCGATGACGACCAAGACGCAGTCCTCTTCGAACGGCGCCAACCCATCGAGCGACGTCGAACGCCCCCGGCGTGCCGGCGACTTGTGCGCCATGTCTACCGTCGCGTCTTCCGCGAGGTCTGCGGGCGCTCGTCACCCTGATCGCCGTAGCCGCTGCGCACCGTCTTCTTGGCTTTGCGAGGCTTGTCCGCCTTTTGTGAGCGGCCGACATCGTCCGTTTCCTTGAAGCGCCCCCGAGCCGTGCGCTTGGCATACGCGCTCGCTTTCGGACGGCGTACGAGATCGCGTTTGCCCGCGGGCCTCGATCGCTTGGGGCTGGCGCGTTTCCGAGTTCTCTTGACCATATCGTCCTCCGGTAGAGCGAATGCTCTATGAGTGGCTCCTTCGCTTCGCGATCAACACAGCGGCTATCGCTAGCGCCATAGCGCCGATCGCCCCCCTTCGAAGGACACCGGTCCTCCTGGCATGGTCCCACGCGCGCTTGGTCCCGCCCATGATCGCGATCGCCCTGGCGGCACGGTCGATCGCACCTCCGTCGTGCGTCTCCTCACCGGCTGACGACGGCGTGCTGAACAACGTATGAACATGATCGGCGGTTCGCGTGAGCCGCGCGGCGAGATGAACACGCGTCTCCCGAATCGCGGCCATGACGTCTGCCGTCGACGGTAACGTGGTGTCCTCCGTGCTTGGGGTGCTTAGCTGCCTGTTTGAACTTTCAGCCATTCCATCGTCTCGCGAAGGCTTTGCCGTGTCTCTTTCAGGTCCAACTCGACTTGCCGGGTGGCACCCACAAAGTGCCGGGCCGACAGCCCGCCTGCGACGGTCAGACGACACCGACGACCATCGCAGCCGCCCAGGCCGGCAGCCCGAGAGCGATCATGATCAGCACGAGCGCACTGACGAGAACGGCCGCTCCGGCGACCGCGATGAAGATACTCACAAGTACGGCGACCGCTGACCACGCGAGCTTCGACGCCGCGGTCGATGCCTCGAGCCGCGCGAGGGCGATCGTTTGCGCGGCCAGAAGCTGGACGTCGGCGGAGATGCCGCTCAACAGATCTTTGAGCGACAGATTCGGAGATGGGTCGGTCATGACGCACGCGCCGATTCGGTTGACTTGGCGCTGTCATGCCGCCGATGCCACCACTTGGTCATCAAGATTGCCGCCGCAACGGTTGCGCCCAACGCCGCGGGTTTCGGAGGTGCTGCCGGCGTCGGAGGCAGAACCCTCTTTTCGGGGTGAGCTCCCCCGAGCGCTGCCGCTCCCGAAACGCACGCGCTGCACGCGCGCCGTACCGTCTCGAGCACAAGACGGCAAAATGCAAATGCTGAGCCGTGCCTTGGTGGCTATTCGCTGCCTGACGCAGCGATCATGAGGCCGCCGCACGTGGGGATTCCGCTTCGGCATCTGACGTGGTCGACGCTGATGCGCCCGGCGGTTCCGCGAGCTCCTCCATTCGATTCGTGAGGCGTTTGAGATCCGTCTTCTTCATCAAGTCGCGCAACTGCTCTGGCGTGACGCTCGTTTCCACTCGCAGGTGACTGGCGATGTCTTGCAGCAGCTGGAGTACAGCCGTCATCTCTCGCTCCGCGAGCAAGTCGATTTGCAAGTCGAGGTGGCTGCGTTTGTCGGCTTGCCGCGACAGGCGGTTCTGGCTCGCCAACACGAAGAGCGCCAGGAAGATGGCTTCCAGGGACACGGTCATGGTGAGGAACGGAAAGGGGAACGGATCGAATGGCCGAATGCCGCCGACCACCCCCGCGTTTACGGTCACCCACGCGCCGAACCACAGGACGTGGAGGACCAACACCGGTCCGCTTCCCGCGGTACACGCAATCCAGTCGCTGACCTGTTCGGCTTTCGAGCGTGCATGGAGGATCGCGCGTTCCCAACGCTTGATCGCCTGAACATTCTCCTCCACCGCGGACGATTGCGGCCTGCGTTCCTGATTGTCAGATTTATTTAGCTTTTGGACGTTGTTCCGATGGCTACCCATGGTTTCCGTCTTCGTGCTCACGTTGAGACGCGCGAGACCGTCGTCGATTGCTCCACAGTGTTTGCCGCATGGACATACCGCGACGCACAAAGGACTGCGTCCCGTTGACGGCGACGCTTTGGAAGAAACTGCAAGCGCGCTCTGCAAGGAATTCCCCTCCAACCCATTGCAAGCAGGTGCGATGCCGGAGGGCATTCAGTGGTACGCAAAATGCTGTTCTCAACAGTGCTATGAACGCCGAAGCCTTGTACGAGCCGTCACCGTCAGTCTCCGACGCGGAAAATTGGCTGGCGCTGGGTACTGGCGCACTTCTCCTGATTGTCGGCGCGTCTCGCCGTTCGGTAATGGGCGCGTGCCTTGCGGCATCATCAGTGCCTCTGCTGTATCGGGGCATCACCGGACGGTGGCCGAACGTCTTGAACGGTCATCTCCAACCTGACACTACGCGCGCGGCGCTCGGGGGCGAGCGAGGAGTCCACGTTCGGGAATCGGTGAGGCTCGAGAGACCGGTCGCAGACGTCTATCGCTTCTGGCGGCGCCTCCAGAACCTGCCCCAGTTCATGACTCACCTCGACCGCGTGACGGAAATGTCGGATGGCAAGTCGCACTGGGTGGCCCGCGGGCCGGCCGGCCTCGCCGTGGAATGGGACGCCGAGATCATCAATGAGGTCGAGAACCAAGTGATCGGGTGGCGATCGCTTCCAGGCTCTGATGTGGTGACCGCCGGTTCAGTCAACTTCGACACCGCTCGCGACGGGCGGAGCACGCAAGTCAGCGTGCACCTGCAATACGGCCCCCCCGCCGGCAAAGCTGGAGCACTAGCGGCAGCTCTGTTCGGTCGCGAACCATCGCAGACGATTCGAGAAGATCTGCGTCACTTCAAACAGCTGCTGGAAGCGGGTGAGATTCCCCGCGCGACGGCATAGGAGTACCGATGCGAGCGGTCTGCTGGGAGGGCAAGGAAAAGATTCAGGTCGAGACCGTGCCCGACCCAGTCATCCTGAATCCGCGCGACGCGATCATCAAGGTCACCACCACGGCCATTTGCGGATCCGACCTGCATATCTATGACGGGTACATCCCGACGATGGAGAAGGGCGACGTCCTCGGTCATGAGTTCATGGGCGAGGTCGTCGAGGTCGGCAAGGAAAACACGCGACTCAAGGTTGGCGATCGCGTCGTGGTCCCCTTCACGATTGCGTGCGGACGCTGCTACTTCTGCAAAGAGCAGCTGTGGTCGCTCTGCGACAACTCGAACCCGAACGCGTGGATGGCGGAAAAATTGTACGGCTATTCCGCGTCGGGCCTGTTTGGCTATTCGCATATGTACGGCGGCTACCCAGGCAGTCAGGCGGAATATGCACGGGTGCCGTTCTCGGACATTGGCCCGCTGAAGGTTCCAGACTCGCTTACTGACGAGCAGGTGCTCTTCCTATCGGACATCTTTCCAACCGGTTACATGGCGGCCGACAACTGCCAGATCAAGCCTGGCGACACGGTGGCGGTCTGGGGCTGCGGACCGGTTGGGCAGTTCGCGATCAAGAGCGCATTCCTCCTCGGTGCGGAGCGCGTCATCGCAATCGATCGCTTCGCCGAACGGCTCGAGCTGGCGTCCTCGCAAGGTGGGGCGGAGACCCTGAACTACGAAGAGCTCGACGTGCTCGACGCGCTACGCCACATGACCGGAGGGCAAGGTCCGGACAGCTGCATCGATGCGGTCGGTCTGGAGGCCCACGGCACGACCCTCGATGCGTGGTACGACCGCGTGGAGACGTCAATGTTCCTGGCCACCGATCGGCCGCACGCGCTCCGACAGGCGATCAGCGCGTGCCGGAAGGGCGGAACCGTGTCGATTCCCGGTGTCTACGGCGGATGGCTTGACAAGTTTCCACTAGGGGCGGCGTTTGCGAAGGGCCTGACGCTCAAGATGGGTCAGACCCACATGCACAAGTACATGCCGATCCTGCTCGAGCGCATCGAGCGCGGCGAAATCGATCCGTCATTCATCATCACGCATCGCATCGGGCTGGAAGACGCCCCGTCGATGTATCGCACGTTCCGCGACAAACACGACGCGTGCATCAAGGTGGTGATGAAACCCGGCGCACCTGCTGATCATCAGTTTTCTCAGGCGTAGCGGCGAATCCTTTATGGCGAAATCCTCGCGTCCGTCGAACGGTTCCAAAGAGTCAAAGTCCTCGAAAGCCTCCAAGGACCAAAGCACGGTTCGCAACAGCCGAACAACCGTCAGCGGGCCTGCGGAGCCCGATGCGTCTGGTCGCGGCGATGTGACGGCGGAGAAGGCTGCTGCGACACAGGATGTCGCCTCCGCTTTCACGTTCAATCCCAACAAGGCCGCCGAATACGATCCCGCCGCGGCGCTCGCGCCGCCGGAAGGCGCGTCCGTGAAGCCGTCGGATCCGATTGCCGGTGCCAGCACTGTTAGCGAACTGAATGGATCCGACAAGGTCGGCAGCGGTGGGCCGAACATCGGCCAGAACCCGACCGTGGGTCCACTCGATCGCGTGCGCGTGGACTCGACCGACCGCGTGCTCACGACGAATCAGGGCGTACCGATTGGTGACAATCAGAGCTCGCTCAAGGCCGGCCTCCGCGGTCCGACGCCGCTCGAGGACTTCATCCGCCGCGAAAAAATCACGCACTTCGACCACGAACGCATTCCCGAGCGCATCGTCCACGCGCGCGGCTCGGCGGCGCACGGTTTCTTCGAGTGCACAAAGGCCCTCACAGACGTGACCCGCGCGTCGCTCTTCGCAGAGGTGGGGAAACAGACACCAGTCTTCGTCCGTTTCTCGACGGTCTTGGGAGAGCGCGGGTCTACCGATACCGCTCGCGACGTGCGCGGGTTCGCCGTGAAGTTCTACACGGATGAGGGCAACTGGGATCTCGTGGGCAACAACATCCCGGTGTTCTTCATCCAGGACGCTATGAAGTTCCCCGACCTGGTGGACGCGGCGAAGCCTGAGCCGCACTTCGCGATGCCGCAGGCGGCATCTGCGCACGACACGTTCTGGGACTTCGCGTCGCTGATGCCCGAGATCACCGACATGCTCATGTGGGCGATGTCCGACCGCGCCATCCCGCGCAGCTATCGGACCATGCAGGGATTCGGCGTTCACACCTATCGCTTCGTGAATGCGGAAGGGAAATCGCACTTCGTCAAGTTCCACTGGAGTCCGAAAGCCGGCACGCACTCGCTCGTCTGGGACGAGGCCGTCAAGATCTCCGGTGCCGACTCAGACTTCCATCGTCGTGATCTGTGGGAAGCGATCGAGGCAGGCGCCTATCCGGAATGGGAACTCGGTCTCCAGATCTTCACCGAGGAACAAGCCGAGAGCTTTACCTTCGACGTCCTCGACTCGACCAAGATCGTGCCCGAAGAGCTGGTGCCGGTCGTCCCGGTCGGCCGGATGATCCTGAACCGGAATCCGGATAACTTCTTCGCCGAGACCGAACAGGTCGCGTTCTGCGTCGCGCACGTGGTGCCCGGCATCGACTTCTCGAACGATCCGCTGCTCGCGGGCCGTATTCACTCGTACGTCGACACGCAGATTTCCCGGCTCGGCGGCCGCTTCCACGAAATCCCAATCAATGCGCCGATCGCGCACGTCCACAACAACGAGCGCGATGGCATGCATCGACAAGCCATTCACCGAGGTCGCGTCTCATACGAGCCAAACTCCCTGGGAGGCGGCTGTCCTTTTCAGGCGGGTGCGAAAGGGTTTGTGTCGTTCCCCGAACCGCGCGAGGCAAGCGACCACAAAGTTCGGGGTAAGGCGGAGCGATTTGCCGATCACACACGCAGGCAACGCTGTTCTGGAACAGTCAGACCGACGTCGAGAAGCAGCACATCATCAACGCGTTCCGCTTCGAGCTGTCCCGGGTACAGACACCGGCCGTGCGTGAACGCATGGTCTCGGGTCTGCTGAACGTCGCGCGCGAGTTAGCCGAGCCCGTCGCGGCGGGCTTGGGCATCCGCGAGTTGCCGGAGCCGATGCCGAAGGTGCTCACCACGGACATCACACCCGAGGTCTCAGCGTCCCCCGCCCTCTCGTTGTTCGCCCGCCCTGGCGACGGCAGCATCAGGACACGCCGGGTCGCCATTCTGGTGGCCGATGGGTGTGATGGCGCCGCGGTGACGGCGGTTGCGGATCGGTTGACGGATGAGGGCGCCGTAGCGCGGTTCGTCTCCACGACACTCGGCTCCGTGCAGCCTACGTCGGGAGACGCGATTGACGTCGACCTCAGCCTCGAAGCGGCACCGGCCGTGCTCTATGACGCATTGGTTTTGCCGAACGGCACGGACGCCGTCACGACGCTCCGCGGGGACGGCCGAACGCTTGAGTTCATCAAGGACCAGTATCGGCACTGCAAACCAATTCTGGCGCTGGGCGAGAGCGACGGATTGCTCGAGACGTGCGGAATCGACACCACCCTACCGAGCGGGAACGCCGACCCCGGGGTGCTCGTCGGCGCCGACGCTGCATCGGTGATCGATGACTTTGTCGCGGCGATTGCGAAGCATCGGCATTTCGCCAGAGAAACCGACCCGCCCCGCGTGTAAAGGACTGACATTAGATCAACCAAAGGAGACACGACGATGGCCGAAGCAGGAACGCTCCACGATGCATTCATTGACGAACTCCGCGATACGTACGACGCAGAGAAACAGCTGACGAAGGCGCTGGCGAAACTCGCGAAGGCGTCGTCGAACCCGAAGCTGCGTCAAGCGTTCGAGTCGCATCTCGAGGAGACGCAGGGACAGATTGAGCGGCTGGAACAGGTCTTCGAGAGCCTCGACGAAAAGGTCCGCGGCAAGCACTGCGACGGCATCGCGGGCATCATCGAAGAAGGCAAGTCGATCATGGAAGAAGACTTCGATGAGACGACGATGGACGCGTGCCTGATCGCCGCCGGACAGCGCGCCGAGCACTACGAAATGGCAGCGTACGGCACGCTTGTGGCGTGGGCGCAGGCGATGGGCCACACCGACGCAGCGAAGCTGCTGCAGCAGACGCTCGATGAAGAGAAGGCGGCCGACAAGAAGCTGTCTGGCTTGGCGGAGAGCGGCATCAATCAGGGTGCAGCCGACGCGGCGCATACGGACGAGGAGCAGGAGCCTGTCGGGGCCGGCTCGGGCCGGAAGGGTGCGCCCGCAAGAACGGGACGCCGCTAGCCGCTGAGTACAACGTCGAGCAACAGCTGCATGGGCAACCTACGGTCTCGATGAGCGGCTACCTCGCCACCGGACATCCCTGGGAAGCACTGTTCGAGAACTGGGAGAGCGAGTTTCTGCAAATGGCTGTGTTCGTGTTGTTGACCACGTTCTTAATTCAGAAGGGCTCGCCGGAATCCCGCCGTCCTGGCGTCAGAGAGCTGGTCGACACCGATCCGCGGGATTTTGCCGACGATCCGGATGCGCCCTGGGCCGTGAAGCGCGGTGGCTGGATCTTGCGGCTGTACGAGCATTCGCTCGGCCTCGCCTTCATCCTGCTATTCCTGATCTCGTGGATCGGTCACGCGCTCGGTGGGTTTGCTGAGTATGCCGAAGACCAAGCGGCGCATCATCAGCCGCCGCCCGGGCTGACCGACTACCTCACATCGGCGCGGTTCTGGTTCGAATCGTTCCAGAACTGGCAGAGCGAATTCCTGGCGATTGCGTCGATGGTTTGGCTCGCGGTGTACCTGCGACAGCGCTGGTCCCCGGAGTCGAAACCCGTGCATGCGCCGCACTCGGAAACGGGACGCTGAGAGGAGACACGACGATGCCCACGACGAACATCAGCACAACACCCTACTGGGCGACCTCGGCCACCTTCCCGCCGTTCGCGAAGCTCGCCGAGGATGTGGAGGCCGACGTCGTCGTCGTGGGCGCCGGCGTGACGGGTTTGACGGCGGCCTATCTATTAGCCAAGGCCGGCAAACGCGTCGTGGTCCTCGAGCGCGACCGCTGTGCGATCACCGACACCGGACATACCAGCGCCCACCTCACCATGGTGACCGACGCGCGGCTGACCGAGCTCGTGAAGCGATTCGGGCGTGACCACGCCCAAGCCGTGTGGGATGCGGGTCTGGCGGCGATCGCAACGACCGACGAGATCGTTCGAGAGCATGCGATTGACGCCCGCTTCGAGTGGGTCGACGGATACCTGCACGCCCCGCTGACGGACGATGCCGGTAACGAATCGAAGCGGCTACAAGAGGACGCGACGCTCGCCCGCGAGATGGGATTTGACGCCGAGTACGTCGAGGCCGTCCCGCTGGCCAAGCAGCCGGGTGTGCGGTTCGCCGATCAAGCGCGCATCCATCCACGCAGCTACCTCGCGGGCGTCGCGAAAGCGTTCGTCGCACTGGGCGGCCATATCTACGAGCACTCGACCGCCGACGAGTTCTGCGACGACCCGTGTCAGGTGAAGGTGGGTGGCCACACGGTTCAGTGTGAAGACATCGTCATCGCCACGCACAATCCGCTGGTCGGACTCTCCGGTCTCGCGGGCGCGACACTCTTTCAGACGAAGCTCGCCCTCTACACCAGCTACGTCGTCGCTGCACGCGTCCCGAGCGGAGCAGTACCCGACGGCCTGTGGTGGGATACCGGCGATCCGTACTACTACCTCCGCGTCGAGCCGCATCGGGACTTTGACGTGATTGTGTTTGGTGGCGAAGACCACAAGACCGGACAGCAGGACGACACGGCCGGCTGCTATCAGCGACTGGAGGAGCGTCTCACGGCGATCGTCCCGCGAGTCGAGGTGACCCATCGATGGTCGGGACAGGTCATCGAGACACCCGACGGGCTGCCGTACATCGGCCAAACTGCCGACCATCAATACGCAGCCACCGGCTATGCCGGCAACGGGCTGACCTTCGGTACGTTAGCCGGCATGATGACGTCGGACGCCATTCTTGGACGAACGAATCCGTGGCGTGACCTGTTCGACCCAAGCCGGAAGGCGATCACGCGCGGCGTATGGGACTACCTCAGGGAGAACGTCGACTACCCGTACTACCTGATTCGTGACCGCTTCGCCGGAGCCGACGCCCAGTCTCTCCGCGTCGTGAAACGGGGTCAAGGCAAGATCATCGAACGGAACGGTTCAAAGGTCGCCGCGTATCGCGATCCGTCCGGGGCGGTGACGCTTCGCTCCGCGATCTGCACCCACATGGGGTGCGTCGTCGGGTGGAATACCGCCGAACGCACATGGGACTGTCCCTGCCATGGATCGCGGTTCAAGCCGACCGGCGACGTGATCTCTGGCCCCGCGGAAGCACCACTCTCCCAGGTGGAGTGAGCTCAGGGCGGCCGATGGCGGTGCACACCTCTCGAACGTACGCGGATGTGAACGCCGTCGTCGGTGGATACCTTCGCGACTTGGCGTTCGCACAGTCTTCGCAACAGAAGATGTTCGGGTACAAACGGGCAGCGGCGGCGATCATGTCGCTCGATGTACCGTTGACCGATCTCGTCGGTCCCGGCGGCGCCCTGCCAAGAATCTCAGGGATTGGACCCGGTTCAATACGCATCATTCGGGAGGTCTTGGACACTGGCGAGTCGCCCACCGTCGAGCGAGCGATCGACGCCAGCGAACGGCGGTCGGATATTGAGCGACGGCGTCAACTTCGGCGCCACTTTCTGAGTCGCGCGGAGGTCATCCGCATCCTGCGGGACCCGTCGTTCGGTGGTCCATCGCTCGAGGATTACCGCGGCGATTTGCAGATGCACTCCGAATGGAGCGACGGCTATCCTACGATTCAGCAGATTGCTGATGCGTGCCTTCAGCGCGGCTATCGATACGCCGCCGTCACCGATCACTCGCACGGCCTGAAGATCGCCGGCGGTATGTCGATGGCAGAAGCCGCTGACCAACGGCGGGCCATTGACGACGTCAATGCTCACCTCGGAGCGCGATTCCAGCTCTTACAAGGCATCGAAGCGAACATCGACGCCGCTGGTCAGCTGGACTTGACTGACGACGAGGCCGCTGTCTTCGACGTGGTACTGGCCGCGCCGCATTCGCGACTCCGCAGGAACGAGGACCAGACCGAACGCATGATCGCAGCCGTCGCCCATCCGGCGGTTCGCATCCTGGCGCACCCTCGCGGTCGGATCACGGGGTCGCGCGCAGGCGTCATTGCCAATTGGGACGCCGTGTTTGCGGCAGCGGTACAGCGCGGTGTGGCGATTGAGATCGATGGCGATCCGGCGCGACAGGACCTCGATCACACCCTGGCTGCTGCGCGTTGGAAGCGGGCCTCCTCTTCGCCCTCGACAGCGACGCGCATTCTACTAGTCAGTTGGCATATGCCGAAACCGCGGTGGCACACGCCCGCCTGGCCGGCATTCCTGCCGACAGGATCGTGAACTGCTGGCCCATCGATCGGCTTCTGGCTTGGCTCTCGAATCCTGCGGCTGAACGTTTCTCGTGACATCCGCACAACAGTCGCTCCGACTGGGCCTGCCCGTATGGATGAGCCGCACCCGTGGCCGCACACAGCGGTACGCCTCCCTGTCTGGCAGCCACGAAACCAGTGTGGCGGTCGTGGGCGGAGGAATGACGGGCGCCTTGGTCGCACACGCGTTTGCGTCGGCCGGTATCGCCACGACGGTCGTGGAAGCAGATTTGGTCGGACGAGGCAGCACCGCGGCCAGCTCCGCACTGCTGCTGCAGGAGCCGGATTTGGAACTCCTCCAACTTGAGGAGCGCTACGGTCGCCGCAGCGCCCGGCGTATCTGGCGTGCCAGCCATGAGTCGGTGCAACAGTTGATTGGGCTCTTGAGGCGTCTGAAGATCGATTGCGCCCTGACTAGACGCGACGCCGTGTATTACGGCGCGAAATCCGACGCGACTGAGCGACTGTGCCAAGAGTTCAAACTGCGTTGCCAGGCGGGATTCGAAGCCGACTGGCTCAGCGCGGGAGCGCTGCGCCGGCTGACTGGCCTTTCCGGACGAGGCGCGATTCGTACACGCGGCGGTGCGCAATTCGATCCATATCGTGCATGCGTGGGTGTGCTGGGAGCGGCGGTCACCGAAGGAGCGCAGGTCTTCGAACGATCGGCCGTCACGCGGATCCATGGCGAACGCGATCGCGTGCGCCTCCGAACGGCGAAGGGCACGGTTAACGCACGCCGTGTCGTCATCGCGACCGGTTACGCCACGCAGCGGTTTCGCCCGCTGGCAGGACGATTCCGGATGTACCGGACCTACGTGATGGCGACACGGCCGCTTCAGAGCGTTCAACGCCGCGAAGTCGGCCTCGGTGACGTGATGGTTTGGGACACCGAACGGCCGTATCACTACGCTCGATGGACGCCGGAGCATCGGCTGCTGCTCGGTGGCGGCGATCGACTGATCGGACCTGGCCAACGGCGCCGTCAGCAATTCGACACGGCGATACGCGAGCTGCGTGACCACTTCGAAACACGTCTGCCCGGACTGGCGGCCGTGGAGACGGAATTCGGTTGGGAGGGCCTATTCGCCATGACGCCGGACAGCCTGCCATACGTCGGGCCACACCGGAGATATCCCAGCCACTGGTTTGCGCTGGGCTATGGCGGCAACGGAATGACCTTCGGATTCCTGGCGGCTCGACTCCTTCTGGAGCGCTGGCAAGGCGTCCAATCACAAGACCACGCATTATTCGCCTTCGATCGGCTGCGCTGACGACCATGACTGGGCGGTTCGATCGCTCCATCGTCCAAAGCACCGCGCACCGGCCCTGGCCTATTCCTGACGCGCCCTGGTTGATGACGCAGTCGTGGAACGATCTGCTCTTTGTACATTGGCAGGTGGATGTGGCGGAGATGCGGCGCGCGGTTCCGAATGTCTTTGATCTCGATCTCTTCGATGGCGCGGCCTGGCTGGGTATCGTGCCGTTCTACATGACAAACGTGGGCATCAGGAATGTACCCTCGGTCCCCTGGCTATCTGCATTTCCGGAACTCAACGTTCGGACATACGTTCGAGTCGCAGAACGGCCTGGCGTGTATTTTCTTCAGTCTTGATGCCGGTCGACGGCTCGCCCTCGCGGGGGCCAGAGCGCTGCTCAACCTGCCGTATTACTTTGCGCGCATGACAGTCGAACGTCGCGGTGAAGTGGTGGACTATCAGAGTGAGCGGCACGGCCAGCACCCTGCGGATTTCAAGGCTGTCTATGAAACAACGAGCAGGCCTTTCCTCGCGGTGCCGGGCTCGCTCGAGTACTTCTTGACCGAACGATACTGCCTATACCACCATGACCGTCGAGACCGTCCATACCGTCTCGAGATTCACCATCGCCCGTGGTCTCTGCAGCATGCTCGTGCTGACATCAGGAGCAATACCATGGCTGCTGCCAACCATTTGACCATTGGCGGCGCACCGCCATTGCTGCACTTCGCTCGGCGCCAGGACGTCGTTGCTTGGGTGCCGACGCGACTGCGCACCTGAAATTATCGGGAGTGTTCGGAACGTCACCGAATAGCGGAGCGCTGCAACCGGGGGAATGTGATGTTCAAAGGCGTGCCGAGATTCCTGCGTCATAAGGTAAGCCGATCGTGGCAAGAGCACGATTTCATGGGTTGCGGATCGCCGCGAGTCTGCTGCCGTCGACGCGGGAGGACGGTATGGACGGAACTTCATCCGGCACGCCGAAAGCAAGGACACGCCGGCGACGATGTCGTACTCGGACGCATCCCGATGCCAGCCGATCGGCGACACGGGCCGGTATTCGTTAATCAGCGCCATGGCAAAGGCATCGGCATCGACGCCGGCCCATTCGGCAAGCGCGGCGCGCAGCGGCAACAAGAACGCAGGGAACGGCGCAGTCGGGGCGCGATCGTACGATCGGCCGAAGACGGCGACACGCCGACGTGCAACAACGCCACGCATCTCGAAGTCCGCAAACGCGATGTGGGCGATCGTGTCGAGGAGCGCGCGCTCCTCGGCGTTGGTGATGACGTTGTCGCAATAGTGGAAGCCTGCAGGCAGGTCGTGCTCGAAGAGGCTTGGCGATCCAGCCATGCTCCCAGTGTCCCATAGCGCCATTGGTACGGATCGCATCACAAGAGCGGTGGACGTTCGAATCGGCACGGCTGGATGGTCGATTCCGCGCGCGTCCGCTCCTCGCTTCGATGCGGTCGGGACCCACCTGCAGCGTTATGCACGTCGGTTCCGTTGTGCTGAGATCAACTCGTCCTCCTACCGGCCGCATGCCGCGGCCACCTATGCGAAATGGCGTGACAGCACGCCCCACGATTTTTTGTTCGCCGTCAAGATGCCGCGAACGATTACGCACGACCTCGCGCTACGGCGCGCACGACAGCCGCTCGTCGTATTTCTGACTCAGACAGACGGCCTCGCACAGAAACGAGGTCCCATCCTCGTCCAGTTGCCGCCCTCTCTCATGTTCGATGAGCGAGTGGTCTCCAAGTTCTTTGCCTCGTGCGAGGAATATATGAGGGCGCCCTCGTCTGCGAGCCGAGGCATGCCAGCTGGTTCTCCGCTTCGGTCGGCCCGCTACTCGATTCGTACCGAGTCTCGCGAGTGGCAGCTGATCCTGCGCCCGTGCCCGTTGGGGCGGTTCCCGCGGGCTGGTCGCGAGTGGCCTATTTCCGGCTGCACGGCTCACCGCGAAAATATTGGTCGAGATACGACAACCACTACATCGCCACACTGGCGACGACCGCCCGAAACTTATCGGCGGCCGAGGAAGTCTGGTGCATGTTCGACAACACCGCGAGCGGCGCCGCGATCGAGAATGCCTGGGAGTTACGCGACCGTTTGAGGGCCGACTGAACCCGGCAACTGACTCTGGGGACCGTGCTATTCGCGTCTGACGTGCCGTGCCGACTTGTCCTCGCGAAGCGCCACGAACTTCGTGTGACGAAGGTGACTATCGCCAGTCCATTCTAGGAAATCGATCTGTGCGACGAGCACCGGTTTCAGCCAGCGGCAGTCCTTCATCTTCGCCGCGGTGAGACCCGCACCCTACCGGCCGCTCTTGGCTTCGGGCAAATTCGCGAAGGGGCATTCCGCAATCGCCAAGCCGTGGAACTTCTTGAAGAGTTGTCGGCGGACCACCGGTGTAAAACCGTTGCGCGTGCGGCCTGCGTACATCAGGCGGTCGTCTTCGTAGTACCCGAAGACCATGCATCGAACGTGTTCGAGCCCACTGTATACCCGCCGATCATGAATTCCTGACCGCGGTTATGCGCATCTTTTGCCAGGCGCCCGTTCGCAAGCCGGCCTCGTACAGGCTGTCGACCCGTTTGGCAACAAGGCCTTCGAATCCCTGGGCCTTGACGGACTCAACCAGCACGGGAAGCTCGGCCTCCACAGGCGCGGCATAGCGCACCGGGTCCAGCAGTCGTGGCCGAACCTTTCGTTCCAGGAGCTCTCGTCGTGCGCTCAACGGCCGATTCATGACCTCGTGTCCAGCGAGACCGTCAGGTCGAGGACGAAGTACACAACGGGTGCCTTTGATGAGCCGTAGTTCTGCAGGGCATTGAACGACGGTCGCCCCTCCTCGTCGAATGCGACGACTTCGCCATCGATCACCGTCTCGTCAGGCAGCTTGGCCAAGCCGTTGACGACTGCGGGTATCGGACACTGAAATCATTGTCGTTGCCCGACCGAAGATGAACCCGTCCACCTGTCTTGAACGCGATCGCGCGATAGCCGTCGAGTTTCAGTTGGTACTCCCACCTATCTGGGTCCGTCGATAGCGCGTCCGTTCGCAGCAGGAGCATCGGCTCGATGAATCGCGCCGAGACCTTTGGGGGCATCGACGGGGAGTCTATCGGATCTCACCTGCGGACCCACTGTGCGGCGGCGCTGCGGATCGGCGACACTGGCAAGAGTCACAGCTCGGATAGGTGCCAAGCCATGCCGACAATCAAGCGCGACGCCATTCCACGAATTCGTAAACCCGCGTCCCCGAGTCGAGACAACCGGCGCAGTCGTGTCGTCGGCGAGTCGTCATCGGCGGTCGCGGGCGTTCGCATCTCGCACCCAGACCGCTTGATCTATCCGGACCTAGGCATTTCCAAGATCCAGCTCGCTCAGTATTACGAACGCATCGCCGAATGGATCGTGCCGCACGTAGCCGCCAGGCCGTTGACATTGGTGCATTGCCCGGCAGGAATCGCGGCGCCCTGTCACTACCTGAAGCACGCGAAAGCCTGGGGTCCGAATGCGCTGCGGAGAGTGCGGATCCAAGAGAAGTCCAAGGTCGGTGAGTACCTGGTGGCGGACTCGATTGAGGCTGTCGTGTCACTCGCGCAGATGGGGATCGTCGAAATCCATACCTGGAATTCCACCGCCGCTGACGTCGACCGTCCGAACCGGCTGGTGTGGGATCTCGATCCGGGCCCTCTGGTGTCGTGGAAGCAAGTCGTGAAGGCCGCCGCGCTCGTGCGCGATGTCCTCAAGACGCTGAACCTGCGATCCTGGGTCAAGACCACTGGCGGACGCGGAGTCCACGTCGTCGTGCCCCTCAAGCGCAAGCGAACCGTCACCGAATGCCTCGACTTCTCTCGCGCCGTGAGCGAGGCCATCGCGAAGACGGATCCGCGCATTTACACAACAGCTTTTCCAAAGGCGGGACGCGAGCGACAAATCCTAATCGACTATCTGAGGAACAACCGAACGAATACATCGGTCTGTGCCTTCTCGCCACGGGCCCGGCCCGGCGCGAGAGTGTCGATGCCGCTCAGTTGGAACGACTTGGAGGATTCGCCGGATCGGTGGACGCTCTTAACGGTGCCGCGGCGTCTCGACCGACTCAGAACGGATCCTTGGAAGGACTACTGGTCAGACACTCAGACCATTTCGGCAGCTTCATTCGCTGCGGTCGCGCGAGTGTCGCTCAGATGATGGCACGCGGAGCGACGCGGCGCCGCCGCCGCGTCAACCGGTGAGTGGCGGCAAACGCGACGCGAGTCGTACAGGGGAGATCAACATGTCTATAGTCGGCGCGAATCTCGGTATGCTCCTCGGCCTGGGCAGTGACGCCGCCGGTCTCACGTTCGCACAAATCAGTCTGCGGGGCGTCGTCGTCTTCGTGACGGCGCTAGTGATCGTGCGATGCGGAGACCGCCGGTTTCTTTCCCAGAAAACAGCATTCGATGCCGTCTTGGGGTTCATCCTTGCATCGATGCTTGCTCGCGCCGTTAACGGTACCGCCGCATTCTTCCCGACGCTCGGCGGCAGCTTCGTCCTGGTCGTCCTCCATCGACTGCTGGCGTACTGGTCACGTCGCTCTCACGCGTTTGGGCTCTTGATCAAAGGCCGTAGCGACGTCATCGTACGAGACGGTGCACTCGACGAAGCAGCCGCACGACGCAATCGCTTGAGCGAACACGACGTGCTTGAAGACCTCCGGCTGAATGGGAACGTCGCTGAAATGCGTGAGGTGTTGCTTGCGGTGCTCGAGCGAAATGGTCACATCAGCGTCGTCCGGCGCTCAGCGCAGTGAGCACGCGGTGAACCGGATGACGTTACCGGCGGCACGTTAACGGAGACAGGCATGCCTTTCAAGAGCCAGGCGCAACGGCGGAAGTTCGCGCAACTGCTTGTCGAAGGGAAAATCTCGAATGAAACCTTCGAGGAATGGAACCGCGAGACGGGAGGCAAGAAGCTGCCAGAGCGCGTTCGGACGAAATCAAAAGCATCCAAGAAGGTAGGTGGACGTCACCGACCGCTTGCGGCGAAGAAACGGTGAGCCCTGTCGACGGAAGAACCTGTCGTGGACCGACGCTAGCGTAGGGGCGGTCGACTACTACGGCCATCCTGCGGCCCCAGCGGTCGCGAGCAACATGCAATGGTTCAGGAGACCGCTGTACACGCTGCTTATTCGAGCCTTACCATTCGATGCGGCGCGTGCAGACGCGCGCAACGTCTTGAGACAGAACGACTGATGCTTGAGAGCGGGCCTCCTGGCGAGCGGTCCGAGGCATGCCGCTAAATGAAAATGCGATTGTGATAGGACTGTGATACGTGGGCTTGAAAACCCCCAGGAATATGGAGGTTTACCGGGGCACACCGGGCGATACTTCGAAGCGGCTAATTCGTTGAGGGCGTGTGCGTTGAGGTCTCTGCGCGTGTCTCGGTGTTCCTGGCGAGCGTCGCCGGAATTGTTTTCCAAGCGTGCTCCTTCAACCACTCGGACATCTCTCCACTTTAGAATCTACAACTTGCAACCGAGACTGAGCGGGAAAATCGCAAATTGTGTAAGACCTCTTAAGCCGTCGCGATCACTTACCGGTATTTCAAGTATAGCCGCCGCGCGGTCAGTCGCGAGCAGCGTCTCGCGTCCGAAGTTGCGGCCGCCCGTGCTGCCGGCCTCGACGTGAACGACGAAGATGTCCGGAAAACACCACGACCACGCCTCCGCGCTGGTCGCGGCGCTTCGAGTCGCTTGTTGAGGCCAGCGCGGATCGTAAAGAATCGTGCGCGCGAGGGAAGATCGAGGCGGGGGCAGGGGAGGCCCTTCGAGGCGAACGGAGACTGATTAGTCTCTTGAGTTCGCAAATCCGAGTCTGTCTATGTCCACGAGTGCTGATGACGTTTGGGCTGCCCTAGCGGTGGGCGCAGTGCCATCCGTTGGGCTGATGGTCGGCGCGATCGCCGGAGCATTCTCCCGGATGCCGCACCAACCCATAGCGATGGCCATGTCGGTAGGGGCGGGACTGCTGCTCGCCGGTGTGTCCCTTAAAGTGGCTGCGGATACGATCCGGATCGCCGGGCCACTGGCGGCGGCGCTGTCACTGCTGCTTGGGGCAGCGGTATTCAGCGCGAGCAACGCGCTTCTCGCGCGGTTCGGTGCCGCTCACCGCAAGCGATGCGGCGATTGTATTCAGCAGCCGGCCGAGTCTCAGCAGCCTGGCAGCGGAGTGGCCATCGCGCTCGGCAACGCGCTTGACGCGGCCCCGGAGGCGATGGTGTTGGGAATCGCTCTACGGGATCCGGTCGTCCCCCTTGCGCTGGTGATCGCGTTCTCCGTGGGCAACCTTCCGGTGGCTTTATCGAGCACAGCGGGGATGCGGGCTGCCGGCCGCCGTTACGCCTACATCTTTCTGCTTTGGAGTGCGATCGCGATCGGGGCAGCGGTAGCAATCGTGGCCGGGTATGTTGGGTTCGGTTCGCTCAGTCAGGCGTGGCCACCCCGGCTGCAGGCATTTGGAGCCGGAGCACTGCTCGCGATGGCTGCGGAAACGATGATTCCCGAGGCCTTCCACAACAGTCGGCGTTTCTCCGGCTTGCTCGCCGCCTTCGGTTTCGGCCTCCTGCTGCTTGTAGACGCTACGACACGTTAGAGACTCTATTCGCCTGATGGCCCCATCGTTCGGTGCGGACCGTAGCCCGATTCATTCGGCTGCGATACACAACAAGCACGAACCCATCACACCAGATGCGGGAAGGTGAATCTCTTGGACGATGGTGTCGTCGATACTTTGGTCTTGGTTGGCGGGACGAGAGGCGTTGATGACTGACGTTGGCAGCGGTGCAACCAATTGCGGACCGCATCTAACGAACAGTCGGACCGGCAGCTGCGGGGACGTGCAGGAGAGGACACAACGCAGAGGGCGCCAAACTAACGCGACAGCGTTGTCGGACCAGGGCACCTTCAGACGTCGTTCCTCCTCAGCACGATGATCGTTTGGTCGTCGAGAGGCTGTCCGCCTGCTCGAAAGGCATCGAGCGCTGCGGTGAGCTGACCACCGAATGCTTCGGCCGAACTAGCGTCGAGACCACGAGCGATGCTCATGAGTCCGTCACGACCCAGTTCATCTCCAGTCGGACTGGTAGCTTCGGGGGCTCCATCGCTGTACAGCACAACAAGATCGCCCAATAACAGCTTGACAACTGTGCGATCGTAGTTGATGTCGTCGAGCAGGCCGAGCGGAATGCCAGCCGGCCGATCGCGTTCGCTGGTGCGTCCCGCTTGAAGCCAGCTCCATTCCTGACGCGAGGCACGGTACAAGAGCGGTGGGGGGTGTCCCGCGTTCGTCATTACAAGTAACCCCCGGCGGATGTGCCAGCCGATCGCGACCATCGTGGCGTAGTGCACGTCGCCGAGTTCTTCTCGAACCGCCTGATTGAGCTCTCGCATCAACCCGACTTGTGCCAACTCACGCAGGTGCCGCTGCATGAGCTCTCGAAGCTTCACGCCGAGCGCCTTCGGCGCTTCTTCATGCTCGCTCTTTTCACCGCGCCGCTGCTTCGAGCAGTGACACGATCTTCAGGTCGAGCTCCCGGGCAACGGCGAGAGCTGGCTCGATGAGACTCGCCATGGAGTCGTACGACATGTGGACGCCATCATCGCGCTCGTCGACGAGGATCGTGATCGGTGCGTATGACGCGGCGTCGGGAACCGTCTTTGCCGTCTCCTTCATGATGAGCGGATTACCGACGACGAGTCTGAGGATCTGAGGCCCGCGTCCGCCTCGTGCCTTACGCAGGACATCGCCAGCGTCAAAGCGGACGAACTCCATCAGATCCGACGATCCGATCGCGGCTTGGACAACGTCTTCAAGATCGGCGGCAGTCGTTGCTGCGGCAAGCGCGCCGTGGAACGCGTGCATATCCGGATGGCCGATGGTCGCCGTCAGCCTTCGGACGATCTCGTCGAATGGCCGGGACGAGACAAGGCTGACCCTTCGGACTGAGACCTCGATCGTTGGCATTTCCTCTCGCCCCGACTGCTACGGCTAAGCAACTGTGGGAAGAAGATCCTCCGCGTGTTGCTCAGCAGCTGACTTGGAGTGCACAACGCGTTCGTGAACGTGCGCGGCAGGAGTGCGGTCGATCAGGAGACTCAGTAATTCGGGCCGGCTGTAGTGGCCGCGCGAGTCCATTAGCTGCTTACGCTCGTCGATGCGCGTGAAGTCCAGGTCGGCGATGACCACGCCTTCGCCCGAGCGGATCGGTTCGCCGATCAGGGTTCCATCGGGTGCCACGATCGCGGTAAAGCAACCACCAGAGATGGGGCCAATGCTGCCGCCGGTGTCGCTGACGATCTGCGCCTGCTGATCGGCATCCAGCCAGGCCGTCGCGCACACCACGAAGCATGCAGACTCCAGTGCATGCTGCCGGATGTTGATTTCCGTCTGCTCCGTAAACAGGCTGCCAAAGATCGAGCCCGGATACATCGCCGAGTGGATCTGCTCGCCGTCCGCCATCATGGCGTACCGTGCTAGAGGGTTGTAATGCTCCCAGCACGCCAGCTGACCAATGCGGCCGACCTCGCTGTCAACGGCGCGCAGGCCTGAACCGTCGCCCTGGCCCCAGATCATGCGCTCGTGATACGTCGGGGTGATCTTGCGGCGCCGCTGAATCAAGGTGCCGTCGGCATCGAAGAGCAGTTGCGTGTTGTAGAGCGTTCCACCGTCACGTTCGTTGATGCCGACGGACGCGACAATTCTCGTCTGTTTGCAGGCTTCGCTGATGGCATTGGTGGCAGGAGACGGCACCGTCACCGCCTCATCGAACAACTTGAGGTACTCACGTCCGCCAACGATCTGGTAGGCGGGCTGGACGAATGAGAAGTACGGGTAGTACGGCACCACGGTTTCCGGGAAGGTGGCGAACTGCACTCCCTCTCGACCGAGTTCGTGGATCTGTCGCACGATCTTGTCGACCGTTCCTTCGCGGCTATAGAGGACGGGACTCAGTTGCACCGCTGCGGCTTTGACAGTTCTCATCGCATTGTCCTTGCTAGTGATCGCTGCCACGAAGTGAGGCAGCCGCTCTGCTTACTTGGCGAGCACGACGAGCGGCTTACCTTTTTCGACGATGTACGTCGCGAGCTCCGCCGCGTTGCCGGTGCCGATGTTCTTCGCCGCGTGAATCGTTCCGGCCGGGATGAACAAGGCCTCCCCGGCCTTGAGCGTCACCGGCGGCTGGCCCTCGAGTTGATACTCCAGCGTGCCTTCGAGGACGTAGGCGACCTCTGCACCCGGATGCGAGTGCTTACCGAACGCCACTCCGGGGTCGAAATCGACACGCACCTGGATGACCTCGCGTCCGGGGACTCCCAGATCGTGCCGTAGGGCATCGGTGCGCTTGATTCCCGATTGCTCCGCGTGCGTCACGTGCAGCGCCAAACCGCTTCCGGCAATCAGCACCGCGACCATCATTCGAGTCATGTTCATGCGGACTCCTTTAGTTCCTCCACACTGCAATCAGTGATCAGTTCACCGACCTGAGTGACTTGAAGGCGGCACGTAGTTCGCTGGCAAAGAGCCCGGGCTGCTCCCACGCCGCGAAGTGGCCACCCTTGGCGAGCGTGTTGTAATAAATGAGCTTGGGATACGCTTGCTCGGTCCAGCTCCGGGGGGCTTCATATTGCTCGCCGGGAAAGACGCTCACGGCGACCGGAATGGAGA
>JBKPCD010000030.1:0-22374 GCA_046727175.1 Acidobacteriota bacterium
GACAAGTACCTTGGAACGCCGCGCTAGGGAGTGGCGCGCGGTCGACAGTCGCCGGGTCGAGCCGCCAAGCGCAAGAAGCAGAATGGTCGCCCTCTCCGTCGCAACGGACGCACGTCCCGCTGCGGTGTTTATGAAATTACCTCTAGTCAAACCGCGCCGTCGCTGCGTAGAGTAGATGCCCGCCGGCCGGGCGGAAACCGAGCGTCTCCAGCAACTCCTTTGAGATCTCCGCCGGATGGACCTTCGGAACCAGAAGGTCCCCATCCCTCGCGCGCGGAGTCGAGAGAGCAGTTGCCTCAGACGCGCTCCACCGTCCTCGATGAAAGTGCGGAGCGACGGAATTTCCGTCGTCGGGGCGCTCGCCCGCGGATCCGCCTCTGCGTTCCCCTCCTGGCCCACTCCGAGATTCACGTAAAGGACGTAGGCTTCGATTCGCTCGTCGGAGGCGACGGCGAGTCCTGCGATGTCGTCCTTCCTTGCTGTGAGGCTCTCGACCGAGCGCTTCCAGCAAACCTCCGGATGAGCCTCTCCAATAAGACCATTGGCGGCGAGATCGTCCAGCCTGACAGGGATCACGAACCGGCCGTCGTGATCATCGGACATCACTAGACCGGGGGGCTTCGCCCCGCCGGACCCCCAACGCCATCGCTCGCCGGGGCCCCTGCGTCCCGCTCCGCTCCGGCGGGGCGCGCCTCCACCCCACTGCGCACAGACCGCGCGGCGGGGACCCCGGCCTGCGGCGCGCCTAGTATGTCGCGCGCATCGTTCTCTTCACGCTGCAAGACGTAGTGTGTCAGGAGCGCTTCCGTGTCCTTTCGGCAAGCCTGCGTGAATCGATCTGACCGCCTTGCTACTGTCAGCCCTTCCAGACATGGAGGAGGGCTGTGATCTCCAGGACTCGCCGACAAGCATCCCGGCTTGAAACGGTTCGTCGACCACGGATCGATGGCGACGCACGCGCACACACTCCCGGGTGCGGCTGCCGCCTCAGCTCTGGACGGCGGTCGTGGATGCTCAGAATTGCGATCGACGGCCTCAGATGGATCGTCAGGAACTGCAACCGGTGAGCGGCCGGTTGCGTGATTCGCGCGTGATTTCCCGAACCCGCGGCTGGGATGGCGCCCGCCAGCGTGCTGCATGTGGCCCAGCCAGCCGGTATCTACGAGCCGCGCGATCCGGCACAGAGCGTGCTCTACCACATCGTCCGTGATCATTTCGAGACGTTTCGCGCGCAGGCGGCATCGCTGCGCGACGGCGAAGGCTTGCCGCGGTTCGTGGAGTGTGAGTTTCGGGAGTTCCTCAGGTGCGGCTGCCTCGCGACGGGATTCGCCCGTTTTCGTTGCGACGCGTGCGGCCACGATCACCTGGTGCCGTTCTCATGCAAGGGACGCGGCTTCTGTCCCAGTGCGACGGCCGACGGATGGCGGAGCGTGCCGCTCATCTCGTCGATCACGTGTTTCCCGACGTGCCGGTGCGGCAGTGGGTCTTGAGTCTCCCGTTTCGCCTACGGTACCTGCTCGCCTAGGATCACGACCCTCTGTCGGGCGGTGGTGGCCGCGTACGTGCGTTCGGCGGTGCGCTGAACTTGAACGTGCACGTCCACGCGCTGGTGATCGATGGCGTGTTCACGCAGGACGGCGAGCCTCTGCGCTTTCACCCGGCCCGCCGTCTCACGAGAGACGACGTGGCCGATGTCGTGGCGGTCGTCGCCCGTCGGATTGATCGGCTGCTGCGGCAGCGCGGTGTGACGGCGAGTTCGGAGGAGAGCGGTGGGGCGGATCGGTGGGGCCGACGAAGCCCCGGCACTCGCCGGCCTCGCGGCGGCGTCGGTTGGGACTCCTCGCGCTCGGGCCACGTGCCGGCGCGCGAATCCGTCGTTATGGCAGTCCGCCAGAGGAGGGCACGCCGATGAGGCTCGGGCCGTGTCACGCCAACGTCGATGGGTTCGACCTGCACGCGGGGATTGTGGTGCCGGCGGGGCAGCGGGAGCGGCTGCGCCCGCGGCGGACAGTTTGTCGAGCGATCGGAGCAGTCCGTCATCCCCGGGATTCAGAACCCACGCAGGTTCGGGAGCGGGGCCTTCGAGGATCTCCCGGAGAAGCGCGGCCAGCGATTTGTGGACGACCGAGGTCTGTTCGTTGATGCTCATTCAGCCGGATTACCACTCTGCAAGTGGATTAAGAGGCGGAACTGCCAGCCGATTGTCGCATGCGGCCATGAAGAGCGCAGCCGCAAAGCAGGATGCAAGTCAGAGCAACTGATGCAGCCTCTCAGTTTCGGCAGAGTGCGCCCACAGCCTACAGCCAAAAGCCTTGAGCCCTGGGCCACCACTACCTCACGATGATCGTCGCCTCAGCGACGCGCCCGCGCGCGTCGCGCGCGGTGACGCGGTGAACGCCGGCGACGAGCGGCCAGTGAACGGACCAATCGGAGGACGACGTGCCGACGACGCGGCCGTCGACGGCCCATTCGATTTCACCGGGCGACGGGACGACAGCACGCAGCGGGAGCGTCTGGAACTCGCGGCGCAGCGTCGGATCGATCAGGTACGTCGCACCGGATGGCGGGCTGACGATCGCGAGCGACAGTGGCGTCCCAAGTGGGACACGTCGGAGTCGAGCAGCATTGACGACGGCCGGTTGATCGTCGAGCAAATGATTGTCACGCGCCCATTGACGATACTGTGGCGGCCAGATCGTCAGCAGCCCTTCGTCGCTGAGGTGATGCCAGCTGCACGGAGGCCGATCGCCGGCTGGCAGACGCTCGCGACGGCGGGACGGACACCACGCGTTGGCGATCATGCCGGACAAGGCACACACCTCGCGCTCCTCGACACCCGATGGCGCCGAGACGTTGCTCGAGCCGCCAAACGCGTCTTGCAGGGTCCCTGCTCGCCGTTCCGCAGCGAGCACGACCGCATGGAAGATCGGCGCAGCGCCCGTCACGCCGCTCGAATTCCGCAGCGGTGTCCGATCGAAGTTGCCGACCCAGACGCCGACCGTGATGTTCCGCGTGTAGCCAACGGTCCAGTTGTCGTGGTACGCCTGGGACGTGCCGGTCTTCACCGCGACAGGAAATGGAAACTCGAGGCTCCCTCCGCGGCCGAAGATGTACTCGCGAGCATCGGGATCCGAGAGAATGTCAGTGATCCAGAAAGCGGTCAGGGGTGAAACGAGCGTGTGCCTCGTCCGCTCCGACTCCTGGCGCCGCGTCCATTCCGGTTCAATCCAGTCACCGCCGCGCCCCAACGCCGAGTATGCGGCAACGAGCTCGTCGAGCCGGACTTCGGCGTTCCCGAGTGTGACGCCCAGGCCGTAGTACGCGGCGTTTCGATTGAAGGTCGAAAACCCCGCACGAGACAGGAATCGCAAGAGTTTCGCCACGCCCAGCTCCGAAGCGAGCGCCACGGCCGGCACGTTTTCCGAGCCGGCGAGTGCGCGGCGCGCGAGGAGCGGTCCCCGGTAGCGGCCGTCGTAGTTGCGCGGGCTGTAGAGAACGCCGGGCTCCGCGGTCGGAAAATGCGAAGGCACATCCGGCAGCACGCTCGCCGGCGTAAACCCTTCCTCGAAGGCGAGCGCATACGTGAACGGCTTGAGCGCCGAACCGGGCTGCCGCGGCGTGCTCGCGCCGTCGATCGCCCCGCCATGCGCAGCATCGAAGTAATCGCCCGATCCTTCCCACGCGAGCACTTCGGCACGTGGCGTATCGAGCACGACGACGGCGACGTTCGCGGCTCCGTGTTTGTCGAGGACCGCACGGTGACTGCGGATGATGCCGGCGATCTCCGTTTGCAGTTCCCCGTCGAGCGTCGTCTCGATCCGCCCGGGCCGTCTGGATCCGGCTGCAGCGAGCACCTTCTCGACGAAATGCGGCGCCGTAAAGGGTGCGGTCGCTCGCGCGAAGGTCAGGTGTTCGGCCTGCGCTTCCTTCAGCTGCTCCGATGTCAGCGCGCCTGCGGCAGCCATCCGGCGCAACACGGCCTGCTGTCGCGCCGATGCCGCGTTTGGATTCCGATACGGATTGAAGCCGGTCGGGCGCTGCGGCAACCCGGCAAGGAACGCCGCCTGCGCCGGCGTGAGCATGGAGGGATCGCACCCGAAGTATGCGTGGCTCGCGCGGCCCGCGCCGACGATCTGATTGCCGTACGGGGCGAGGTTCAGATACATCGCGAGGACCTGGCGTTTGCTCAAGCGATATTCGAGACGCAGCGCCAGGATGGCTTCACGCAGCTTGCCCGCAATGCCTCGCGTGCGTCCTGGCTCTCTGCGATTGAGCAGGAGCTTCGCCGTTTGCTGCGTGATCGTCGATCCGCCTTCGACGATCTGGCGATCCGCCAGATTGCGTTTCAGCGCGCGGAGGATGGCTGCCGGATCGACGCCCCAATGCGACCAGAATCGTCGATCCTCGGCCGAGACCGTCGCCGCAACAATTGTTGCGGGCAGGTGATCGGGATCAAGGCGGATGCTTCGCGTTCCATCGCCAGCGCGCGCTTCGTACAGCGGAACGCCTCGACGATCGACGACGACCGTCGACGTCGTATCGCTATCGTCGAGTAGACCCGGTGGAATCGGCCCGAAGCGGATCCATGCGAGCCCTGCAAAGAGCGCGATGACAACACTGATCATGACCCGCGAGCGGCCGGAGCGCGGCACTTTAGCGCCGCGTCGGAGCCGCCGCAACAAACCCGACAGTGGGGTTTTCATAAACGTCTATGACGCGCAGCTAAAGCTGCGCGCTCCGGGGTCTGCGTCAAAGCCGCGGGGTCTAAAGACTCCGCGCTACAGACACCGCACCCGCCTCCCGGTCCTGAACCCCGAACCCCGAACCCCGAACCCCGAATCCCGAACCCCGACGCCCTACCGCTTCACTTCAATCACCGCTGTCGCCGTCCGGCCGAATACCTCCGGCTCGTACATTTCTTCAGCTCGCGCCGGCGCAGTCCTGAACGTCCCGGTGGTCGTCGCGCGGACGACGTAGCTGAATTCGTGGCGGCCTTCGCTCAAACGCGTCGCGAAGAGCTGCACCCGATCGTCGTGGCGCTCCACGTGATCGAATCCGCCGCGCTGCCACCAGGAGAACCAGCTTCGGCCGGCCTCACCCTGATCGTCTTGCGCCGAAGCAAGCGACGCCGCCGTCGTCGCAAACCAGGACTCCACCGGCTCGAAGCCGGCGGGCAACGGATCGGTGACAGCAACGTAGCGGCGCTCCTTCGTCAGGTGAAACCTCAACGTGACCCTGACGAGATCGCCAGCCTTGTAGGTGAGCGTCGCAGGGCGGGTACCCTTTTCGACGTACGGTTCGTAGGTGCGCTCGATTGCCATCCCGCTATCGAGACCGTCCTGAAACAGCTGATCGGCCGCGTAGCGCAGTCGCGTCGAGTAGAAGAGGGTGCCGTTTCCTTCGCGTGTGAACGTGATCGGACGCGTCTCGCCAGGTTGCGCCTTCTCCAGCACGTCGGTCATGGGCAGATCGTTGGAGCGGGCGTCCGTCGTGCGCCCTTTGAACTGCTCGGCCGCGATTTCATGCATGCCAAGCTTCGCGACAGCACGGAAGTCTGGCACAACCGCCTCGTGCGTACGGTAATAACGTACGAGCGCCTCCATCGCCCAGGCGTTCTCCTGCGTGTTCCCCCACCGGCCGTCCTCGCGCGCCGCCATCATCCAGCGAATCATCTGACGAACCGGCAAGTCACTGTTGACGACTGATCCGCGTGCATTCGCGGAAATCCGCGTCTCGTCAGCCCGGACCAGCGTGTCCAGCACGATTGCTGTGGAGCGCACGTTCGAGTTCCAGAACCACAGCAAATACGGATCGTTGAGCTCTTCGACGTGAGCGCTTCCGCCTTCCGGCAGAATGGCGTTCGCGATGCGTCGGCGCAGATCGTCTACGCGCGCGCCGTTCGACCCGCCTTTCGTCTGCAACGCATCCAGGAGATGGGCGATCGCAAAGACAGGCATCCGGTCGCGGTATCCATAGAGCCGGTTGATGTGCGAGTCCTCGTTGCGACCGCCTTCGACGAGAACCTTCACCGCAAACGCCTGCCACGCCGTGTAGGCCGGCCACCATCCTTCGTTCTCCGGGCGCGGCGTGTTCAGCTCGCGCTCGAGATACGCGTACGCTCGCGACTGCATGCCGGCGTCAACCGTGTACTTCAGATCGGTCGCCACCTTGAACACGTGCAAGAGGTAACTGGTCAAGTAGGGAGACGAGGACCAGCAGGCACCGGGCCAGTAAGCGAAGCCGCCGCTGGGGCACTGGAACTTCTCGAGCTCCTTCAACGTTTGCTGGACGGTCGGTCGCATTTTCGCGGTATCCATCCCGGGCAGCGAGAACGCGTCGCCGAGGTCGGCCGCCAGCAGCATGGCGAGCGCTCGCGATCCACGCTGCTCCGCACATCCGTACGGGTACTCGACGAGATATCGCGCGCCTTCTCCAAGGCCGACCAGCGCCGTCGACGCCATCTCGACGTGCAGACCACCGAGGCCGGTGACGACACCAGAAGGAATCGTCAACGTTTCGTTGACGGTGGTGCTGCCTTCATTGACTTCACCGTAGGCTGCGACCGTTTCCGGTGATACCAGCACCTCCACGGGTATCGCGTCCTCGAACGCGTCGGTCTCGTCGCCGACCTTGACGGTCATCTGCACGCGCGCGCGGCCGATTCGCTTCCCCGCCGCATCGAATCGCGCCTCGATGGCCGCCCCTGCGCCAATCGGCATCGTCAGCTGAGCGGGCCCGGTGAACTCGAGGACGTCAGGGTCCAGGCTCTTGATCGTGACAACCGCAGACCCCTCCGTGCGAAGTTGGCTTGTAATCACGGCGCCGAACAGCGCCTTGTCCCCGACGGCAAGGAAACGGGGGAAAGTCGGCTTCAGCGTGATGGGCTTGTTGACGCGAACTTCGCTGTCAGCGGCACCGAACCGTGAGCTGCGATCCGCGGCCACCGCCATGATCCGATACGTCGTCAGCGACTCCGGGAGCTTGACGTCGATCGTGCCGCGGCCGTACGCATCCGTCACAAAGGATCCCACCCAGAACGCGAGCACGCGAAAGTCCTTGCGCAACGTGCCTGCGCCGGTATCGGCGCCGCCGCCACCGCCTTCGGTCGCCCCCTTGGGCGTCAGCACGCGACGGCTGATGATGCGCTGGCGGTTGTCCTCGTTCATGACCGCGAGCGCTTTCTGCACCCACACGGATCCGAGCACGTCCGGCGTGCGATACGACGTCAGCGAGAGCACGCCGTAGTCGACCGCCCAGAGCGTGACCTCGCTCGGCGCGCCGCGTCCCTCGTGATCTTTGACCTCGACACTGACCTTCGCCGCAGTCGCCGGCCGGTATTCGTTCTTGTCGGCGCGTACCGTCATCGTGAGCCGCTTCGTCGCGTCCTCCACCTTCAGCTCGATGTACCCGAGCCGGAACGATGGCTTGCCGGGATCGCTCGAATCGCCCGAGTCGACTGTGCCCGGGGCCTCGGGTTCCGCCGTTGGATCGACCGGCCCTTGCGCGGTACGACCTTTGACCAGCAGCACCGACACGAACACATTTGGTATGTGCTCCTCGCTGATCGGCACCGTGATCGACTGCTGGGTCGACGTCAGCTGGAATTGACGATGAGAACGGATCCCTTCACGCTCGGTCGTGACGAGCGCGGTCGCCTGCTCCCACGGCGACTGGATCATGATTCGCGCCGTCTCGCCCGGCTTGTACGTCGTCCGGTCCGAGACGAGATCGATGCGGTTGTGGTCGTACCTCGCCCAAGCCGTGTAGCCCTCGCCCATCGCGTAGAACGAAGTGCGCGTAACCGCGTAGCGTCCGCCTTCGCCTTTCGCGAAGGCGTCGAGGATGAAGTACCCGCCGCTCGGTATCTTCAGGTCGACGGGCACGGGATCTGCCGCAGTCGTGACGTTCCACGATCCCGCCGGGACTTCCTTTCGCTCGGTCTCCCACGTGTAGAATCCGTTGCCTTCCGCTCGCCTGACGCTGTGCCACTGGACCTGTGTCAGCTTTACTTCCACCGGCACACCTGGAACGACTTTGCCGTCCGGCGTAACAGTGATGATGGCGGTCTTCGCGCCGGTTTTCTGATCGATGAAGTAGGAGAGCTTCCTGACGCCGACGTACCACGGCGCCGGGTGCACGACGAGGCTGGCACGATTGGCGATATGCTGCCGCGAGACGTCTTCGACGTCCCCTTCGAGCGTGTACGAGTACGGCACGCCGGCATCTGCGGGCGTGTTCAACTGCAGCGAGAGCTCGCCGGTCTTCGTCAGCTCGGTTTCATCCTTGCGGAGCTCGCCGGTCTCCTCGGGGCGGCGATCGGACCAGCCGACGAAATGCCACTGGTCGTCCGAAAAGAGCTCGCGTATGGCTGACGGCGGGCCGCCGACGGGAGTCCGCGTGAAAGACCACTTCAGCGGGCGCGCGCCGATCGCCGCGCCAAAGAGGTACTTCGCGGTGATGACCCCCTTCAGTGATGCGCCTGCAATCCGCTGATCGCCGCTGAGCGTCACGTCGACGCGGAAATCCGGGCGCCGATAGGCTGCGACCAGCAACGATCCATGAACCGATTTCAGCCACGACACGCGGTCATCGGTTCGCGGACCGGGCTCGTCTCCTGGTTCGAGCTCTTCAGGTGATTTGGTCTTCGGACGATCGGCTTCGAGAATCGCGCGGACGGAATAATTGCCGAGCGATCCGTCTTGCGGAAGCCTGACGGTCCAGTCCGCGCTGCTCCACCCATTGACCTTGACGGTCCGCTCGTCGATAAGACGATATTGACTGTCTCGCAACGAGATCAGGAGCGACGTCCCTTCCTTCAGCAGCCGGATTCCGTCGGCGGTGTTCTCACGGAGGATGGCTTTGAAGTGCACCTCCTCACCAAGCCGATAAACACCGCGATCGCTGAACACGGTCCCGCGAAGCATCGGCTCGGCCTGCTCGCGGTTGTATGGAATGCCGAACTCCCAGGAGTCGATGCCTTCGTTCCAGTTGCTCGCCACATATCCGACGTCGCCGTCCTTCTCCGCCATTACGAGAAAGTCGACGCGATACCACGGGTTCTCCTTGTCGTCGTCTTCTCTCTCGTAGCTGCGCTCCCGACGAGGCGCTCCCGGTCCGATTGCCACGCCGTCGGCGTTCGTCGTGCCCGACCAGAACAGGCTGTTGTCCCACGTCACGACCGACACCTTGGCTCCGGCCACCGGCGCAGCGTTATCGAGGCGCGTGACGAAGATCAACGTGTTCTGGGGGCTATCCTTGACGCTGATCCCCAGATTCGTGACCTGAATGATCGAGGCCCGTCGAGGCTGGTCGGATGCCTTGGCCCTCTCGATCGGTGAGCCGTTCTCGACCGCCGCCCAGAGCAGACCCGTGCCTCGCGATCCCAACACGCTGGATGCGTCGAGACCGTGCGACTGGATGCGATCGGCTGTCACGGGAAGCCGTCGATCGGTGACCGCCGTATCCGGTGCGAGATCGAATTTCGGCAGCAGCCCCCGAACGGTCGGCATCAGATCGTCAGGCTTGACGGGCGCGAGCCATTGCTTGACATTCCGCAGATTGCGAGCGTAGAACGGCAGCAACGGTCCGCCACTGGTTTCCCACACTCCGTGGCCGTCGCCGAAGCTCGTGAACGCGACGCGATGCCAGTTCTCGACAATGCCCACCCAGGGATAGCCGAGTGTTTGACCGTCAGCCGCCTTCAGGTCCGCGCTCAGCGACACCGCGTACATGCTCGCCGGAGGCTGCGCGTCAAATCCCGCATCCTCAATCGTGAGACGCGAATTCGCGTCGAGCGCGTACGGTGGACGGGGCCTCGGCTGCGCAGCTTTGCCGACGTCGCGCGGAGTCGATCCCGTGAGATCGGTGATCGTCATCGCGCCACCGAACGTCGTCACAGTGACGTCGTTGCGCATCAGGATCGGATTGCGGTCATCCGGATTACACTGGCTCTCGCACCAGAACGAGTCGACGAAGAACGCTCGCTCGACTTGAATCGTGTAGGACTGCAAGGCGGGAGGCGTTGCAGCACCTGCAGGTGACGGCACACGTTCATCGACCGTCACTTTCACCCAACTCTCGGGCGCGACCGGGGTCGTCGACTCGAACGCGACGAGATCGCGAGACGGCGGGAACCGCTTCTTATCCCAGTCGGCGGTAAGCCGAAAGGAGACAGGAGTCGTCGAGGACGCAGGCGCCCGCGCCGCGGCAATCTTCGCGTTGAGCTTGTCCATCGCTGCCGGATCGATCGCCCTCATGCGGGCCTGCTCGTCGGCGGACATGTGTGGCGTCTCGAAGCCGTGAGGTTCGAGTCTGCCGCTCAAATGGCCGAGGATGTCGGCGCCTCGGACAGGCTGGTTGAAGCGCAGGAGAACGACCATGGGCGCATCGGATCGCCCGCCTCGCCTGTACCAGGTCGTCTGAAGCAGCTTCACGGTCGGCGTGATGAACGAAAACGAATACGGTCGTTCGAGCTTGCGGCCGCTCACCGCGGCCGCCGACGTGTCGACCGTCACGTCGTACCGCGTCGCAAATGGCAAGGGCTGTTTTGGGTCAGGAGTGAAGATCAAGATTGTCGTTCCCGACCAGCGGAACGTGCCCGTGATCGCCGGAGAAATCCGGACGAACGGAGCCTGGACGACGGCGGGGATGCGCCCGAGCGTCACCATCGATTCCGAGAAGACGATGCGGATTTCGTGAGCCTCGGCGAGACTGGCCACTTCTCCACTCGGGCCGGCGCTGACGACGCTCAACAATCGTGATTGTGCGCCGACCTGGCCCGCTTCCCCGCGATCACCGAACTCACGTGGTTCAACACCGTTGCCATGGATGGCCGTCGACAGACACACCATCGACACGAGTAGATGGATTGAGAGCATGCGTCTCATGAGATTTATTCGGTTGAGAGGGAAACAGTAACCGGATCAGCGACCAGGCACCGACAGAATGTTACGAACGGCACACACGCCATACAGTCGTTGGCGCCCGCGAGGGCACCTGGAAGATTAGACACCAAGTCGCGGTGACAGGCTCAAGGCTTCAGGCTCTGGGCTTTAGCACGCCAGGAGCCAAGAGCCATCAGCCGAAAGCCGGTGGGCCGCGCTACGCGTGAGCCCGTCGTCGGTCGTGAACGGCAAACAGCGACGGAACGCGCACGCGGAGCGCCGCCACGACCCAGTTCCCCGGCGTCGTCGCGAGCAGGATCGTCGACGTCGCGTAGTATAGGAGCGCGACGATGGCGGCGCAGCTGGCGAAGTTGAGGTGGAGCAGCGACAGGGCGCCTGCAACCAGTACCGTCGCGAGCGTGTCCAGGAGCGCAGCCATCGTTCGCGGAGCCACGCGCAAACGGCGCACGTTCGCGTCATCGGGCGCTTGAGACGCGCGTCGATCGCCTTCGGGCGGGACGGCGCCAGCTTCGGCGTATTCGAGGTTGTGCCCGATCAGCGCAGCCTGAGCGCGCATCGTGCGTTTCGCACGACGGTCGCCGATCGAGAACAGGCGGCAGAACTCGTTGACGACTTCGTCCGCGTCGAGTCCGACGGCGCGCGCGTAGTCTCGGACGAACGCGCGTGCAAAGATCCCGGAGGGCCACCGCGCGAAATCGTTGCGCTCGAGGCCCTCCCAAAGGTCAGCGCTGACTTTCGTAACAGAGGCGAGCGTGTCCAGCGAAATACCGCGACGCTCCCGCTCGCTGCGAAGACGTGGACCGAAGGTATGCCGATCGGACATGACGGGTTCTGGTGAGCAGCAAGTACCGAGCCGAAGGGGCGGCCGCCGATTTCGAGCGTCGAACGCTCCGGGCAGCTGCAGCAGTGTCCCATTTGCGTCATCCGGATTACAAAACTGCACGTGGTGAAAGTTCAGTTGCCGCGAGCCCGTCAGGTGCCGCGTCTTGTTTGGATATTCACGCCTCTTATGTCTGCCAGCACATGGGCGCCTGCTGCACGGCCGGCTGGCACATCCCGGTGGATGCCGCGACGCTGCATCAGCTGATAATCCACTTCGGCGCCGGCGGGTCACGGCAGCTGTTCGTCACGGATGACCCCCCGCCCGACGGCGCTGCGGCGGTCCTCGGATCTTGCGGCGACGGACGATGCGTTTTCTTCGAAGACGATCGACTCTGCGCGATTCACCGACAGCTCGGTCCCCGGCTGCTCCCGTCTGCCTGTCGTCATTTTCCGCGCGTTGTCTTGCGCGATCGCCGCGGAACGTTCGTCACGCTTTCGCACTTCTGTCCAACAGCCGCGGGGCTGCTGTTTGCGGAGACTGCCGGGCGTCGAATTGCGGCACCGTCTTCGCTGACACTCGAAGGCGACGTTGAAGGACTGGATGCGACGACCGCGCTGCCGCCGCTGGTTCGTCCCGGACTTCTCACGGACGCGGACGGCTACGATGCCTGGGAACGACGCGGCCTCGAGACGTTCGGTCGCAGTGAACTCTCACCGGAACAGACGCTCGACACGATTGCCGCGGCAACCGCAGACGTACTGCGCTGGACGCCAGGCGATGAGCCGCTCGCCGAAGCCGTGGAACGCGCATTCGATCGTGTCCATGCTCCCAACGCCTGCGGGGACACGAGCGAGGACCTCCGGCGGGTGTCGATCGCGCGTGATTCCGTTCCTGATGACCTGACCATCCTACCGGACGTGACCGACTACCGTGACGGCTGGCGCGACGTGCCGCGCTGGTGGTCCGAGCACGAACGCCCAATCAAGCGTTATCTGGCGTCTCGGCTGTTCGCCAACTGGATCGCGTACTACGGAACAGGGCTGCAAGACATCGTGGAGTATCTGAGAATCTGCCTCGCGGTGCTGAGGAATGAGGCTGTCAGAGCGAACCGGATCCCCAGAAGCGGTCGCGAGGCTCTCGTCGAAGCCTTTCGTGCTACCGATCTCTTGTTGGTGCATCAGGCGGACATTCGATCGCTCGCGCGCTTGATCGAAGCGGCTCCGCCGGTCGTTCGGTAGCTCGGTCGTTCGGTAGCTCGGTGGCTGGTAGCCCGCCGGAAGGCGATCGTGCCGAAAGCCAAGAGCCAAAAGCCTTGAGCCAACCCCCTGCCATGAAGACATCCGCCCTCGAGCGCTTCCTCCGCTACGTTCGCATCGATACTCGATCCGACGAACGATCCACATCGTGCCCCAGCACGCCCGGCCAGCTGACGCTGTTGCGTCAGCTCGTTGAGGAGCTGCACGAGCTCGGCGTGCGCGATGCGGCCATGGACGAGTACGGGTACGTGATGGCCACGGTCCCTGCGACGACCACGAAGTCTGGCGTGCCGGTGATCGGGTTCATCGCGCACGTTGACACGTCACCAGAGATGCCGGGGAGTGACGTGCGGCCGATCGTGCACGAGCACTACGACGGCCGTGATCTGGTACTGCCCGACGATCCCACGGCGGTGCTCAGAGCGTCCGAGGATGCCGTGTTTGCCGGCAGGATCGGACATGACATCGTGACGGCCTCGGGCTTGACGCTTCTCGGCGCGGACGACAAGGCCGGCGTCGCCGAGATCATGGCGGCGGTCGAGCACTTGATGGCGCAACCGGAGATCCCGCACGGTGCGGTGCGCATCGCATTCACGCCCGACGAAGAGGTCGGCCGCGGCGCCCAGCATTTCGACGTCGCGAAATTCGGTGCAGCGTGCGCGTATACGCTGGACGGCGGCGGCGTGGGAGAACTGGAGTACGAGAGCTTCTCGGCCGACGCGATTACCGTGACGTTCAAGGGATTCAACACGCATCCCGGGTACGCGAAAGGACGCATGGTCAACGCGATCAAGCTCGCCGCAGCGTTCGTCGCGTGCCTCCCGGCGGATTGGCTGTCGCCCGAAACAACCGAGGGCTACGAGGGCTATGTGCACCCGTATCAGATGGAGGCGTCAGTCGATCGAACGAGCATCAAGATCCTGATTCGCGACTTCGCGACTGAGCGGCTGAAAGAGAAGGAGGCGTTCATCGAAAAACTGGCGCGCGAAACGATCGCCGGGGAACCACGAGCGACCGTCGAGTTCGCCGTGGAGGAATCGTACCGGAACATGCGCGAGGTCCTCGATGCCAACCCGGCGGTCGTCGCGCACGCGCGCGAGGCGATCCGGCGGGCCGGCCTCGAGCCGATCGAGAAGCCAATCCGAGGCGGCACCGACGGATCGCGCCTGTCGTTCATGGGTCTGCCGACGCCCAATCTCTTCGCAGGCGAGCACAATTTCCACTCACGCCTCGAGTGGCTTTCGGCTCAGGACATGGACAAGGCGGTCGAGGTCGTCGTTCACCTGTGCCAGGTCTGGGAAGAATACTCCGATTGCTGACTGCAGATTACCGGATTGCCGATTGCTGATTGCTACTGCAGGGCAAAATTCACCGTTACCGTCATGACGACCGGTACTGCCTGACCGTTCAGGAACGTGGGCTCGAATTCCCACTGCCGCACGGCTTCGACCGCTGCCTGATCGAGCAACGGAATAGAGCGGAGCACCCGGGCATCACTCACGCGGCCCTGCTGATCGAGCATCGCTTCGATGATCACGACTCCGGTGACCTTGGCGGCTTCCGCCTCGGGTGGATAAACAGGGGTCACATGCTTTGTCTTCGTCGGCGGCTTGATGTTCCCGCCGACGCGGACTGCCGCCTGACCCCCGACCGCTGACGAGGTCTGCGATCCGCCCGGCGGCGGAGGTGGAGGCGGAGGAGGCGGCAGCGACGCAGCGTATGTATGCCGCAGCTCCATTGCGCGATTGCGCAGCCGGTCGGCCTCGGCGATCAGTTGTTGCTGCGTCGCGCTATCCCTGGTCATGTTCGCCTGCATGCGGAGAAAGATGTTCTTGTACGTCAGCGCCTCGACGTATTCTGAGTTGATGGCGAGCGCGCGGTCGGTGGCGGCAATGCCGGACTGGATGTACGCCAGCTTTGCCGTTGACGGCAGCGACGCGTCCTTGAACACCTTGTCCCAGTAGAAAGTCGCAATGAGCTGCTGCCGTGCCGGATCAGACGGATCGATCGCGGCCACTTCTTCCAGGGTCGAGATCGCGCGGTCGAACTCGCCGCGACGACTGTAGAACTGCGCGAGAGCAGTCAGGATTGGCGTGTTGTTCGGCATCGCGGTCCGCGCGGCGACGAACGTGGCTTCGGCGTCCGCGACTGCACCACGATCCTCCTGGAGCCTGGCGAGCTCGAGATAGGGTCCGGCATTACGCGATGATGACGCGACGGTCTGCTTCAGCTCTGCCTCGCGCGCGGTGGATGAGCTCCCCGCGGCGGCTTTCGGATCTGGTGGTGGCGGCTGCTGAGAGCCGCGGACCGCGAGCGAATCCCGAGAGCGGAGAAGCCCGGAGGCAGGAACACGCTCCGCGGCAGCGCCTTGCGCGGCGACCGACGTCGGCGCTGCCTTCAAGGGGAAGGCGAAGACGCCGTACGTTGCCGCCCCGATGAGGACAACCGCCATCGCGGTGAACGATGCTGCGATTCTTCTCGACGACATGACAGCCTCCCTCGAGATCAGAACCATCCGGTGGAACAGGTGACGACGGCGCGCGAACGGCGCCGCGGGGAAGGGCGAAGGCTCGTCGGCGAAGGCGAGCAGTGCTTCGAGATAGCTCCGGCGCTCGTTCGTCGCCAGCACCGTCAGCTCGTCCACGACTTCCTCGCGCGACGTCTGGATACGCGAGATGAGCCAGGCGATTGCGGGATGGAACCACAGGATCGCGCGAACGATTTCTTCGGCAACGAGCCAGAGCCAGTCGCGCCGCCGGACGTGCCACAGCTCGTGCTCCAGGATGGCGTGCCGCGCTCCTGGAGAGAGCGCGTCGAATGTTGCCGGCAGCATCACGACAGGTCGCAACAGACCGAAGGTCACCGGCTGGCGAAGCGATGGCACACAGCGGACGTCGATGCGGAGCCGTTCGATGTCGTTGCGCCGCTCGTCGTTTTCACTCCACGCCATCGGCTCCCCAATCGACCGGAGCCGCCGAAGACGCAGCACGCCTGCTGCGATCCAGGTCAGGCGAATGAGCGCGCCCGCGATCAGGACACTGCTCGCGATCGCAGGCCACTCGCTGAGCGTGGTGCTCAGCGATGGCCACCAATTGATCGGTGGTGCGGGATCGGCCGAAGGCTGGAGAGAGGGAATGATCGGGCCGACGCTCGTGAAAGACGTCGAGTCCGCCACGGAACCTGTTGCCTGCCATGGCTGCACTGCCGGCAGCAGCAGACAAACAATGAGCAAGGTCCGGAAATGGAGATGACGCGCACCGGGATCCCGGACGCGGAGAAGCCCTGGGAGCGCTCCGCCGGCGGCGATCAGGACGGCGACCTGAAGGCTCCACGCGAACAGGTTGGCGAGATGCGCATGGAGGGTCATTCCTTCATCTCCTCGACCGCGCGCCGAATACTCGCGCGCTCTTCCTTCGAGAGGCGGCGGTCCTTTGCCAGGTGCAACAGCAGCGAACCGGCCGCCCCGTCGAACACGCGGTCCACGAAATCGCGCACCATCGCTCCGACGACCTGCTGGCGCGGGCGCGCGGGACGATACACGTACGCCCGGTCGACGCGGCTCTTTATCAGGTATCCTTTCTCCTCCAGGATCTTCATCATCGTCATCACGGTCGTGTAGGCGACGGTCCGGTTCTCGCGCAGCGCGTCGAACACGTCGCGCACAGTGGCCTTCCCCAGGCGCCAGATGACCTTCATGATGGCCAGCTCCTGCGGGGTGAGGGTGGGATGGGGTGTGCGCATGTGTAGCGTCCGGCTTCAGCCGGACCGATGTCTACTAACTATTTAGTATTTAGTAGCGCGCTTGTCAAGAGCCGGCTTTGCGGCTCACGGCTCTTGGCTTTGGGCTCACCCGGGCGCGGTCTGAAGACCGCGCCCTGCACCAACACAGGTGACGATCCCGCCCAAAGCCCAGAGTCCCGAGCCCAGAGCCTGATCTTCTCAGTCATCAAAGTCCGCAATGACAGGCGCGTGATCGCTCGTCCCGACCTCACGCTGGACCACGCAGCTCCGGGCGCGCTGGAAGAGCGCATGCGTCGCAAGGACGTAATCAAGCCGCCAGCCGATGTTCCGCTGACGCAGGTTCCGCCACGGGGCCCACCACGTGAACAGCTGATCGTTCTCGGGATCGAGCGCGCGACCGACGTCGACGAACCCGCTCCCGATGATTCGTTCCAGCTGATCGCGTTCCTCGGGAAGCTGGCCGATCGCCTTCGGCTTGCGCTCCTTCGGATGCACGTCCATGTCGGTTCGCGCGATGTTGAGATCGCCGCAGATGACCAGCGGTTGGGGTTCAGCCGACCCTTCCTTCGCGAAGAGCTCGAGCGCGGCGAGGAATTGCATCTTTGCTGGAAAATCTTTGCCGCCATTCGGCACGTAGACCGACGCAACCGTGATTCGCGGCAGCCGGACCACGACGATCCGGTTTTCGTAATCGAACGGCGGGTGAGAGAACAGCGGCCGCTCCGGGGCGATCTCCATGCTGATGTGGAGTCCCACACCTGAGTAGCCGGTCGTCCCGTGCCAATAACACCAGTACCCCTGCATCTCGCAAAGTGCGACGGGGATTTGATCCGCTGGCGCCTTGATTTCCTGCAGACACGCGATGTGAGGGCGCTCGCGATCGATCCATTCCTGTACTTCCGCCTGCCGCTTGCGGATGCCGTTGACGTTCCAGGTTGCGATCTTCATGCACGTTGCGTTGGATGAGCTCTGCCGCGGGCACCGGACTTCCCATCATCACGGCACGCGGGGCGCCAGCGGCATAACGCGCATGACGGAGGACGCACTGATGAGCTCGAAGAGATTTCTCGCCACTGCATTATTGCTGACGTTCCCTGTGGTTGCCGACGCGCAGGGCCGTCGAGCTCACCCTCGAAGGCTTCTTCGAATACTACCTGACGCCGCGGACGAGCATCCGGACCGGCCTCGGCTACTCGAACCCGGAATTCGATCGCGAAGACGAGGATTCGCTGCGATACATCCGCATACCGCTGGATGTCGTTTACAACTGGGAAGGTGGAAGGTGCACCCGTTCGTAGGAGCGGGCATCGGCGCGTACTTCCTGCAGTTCAAGGACAACGGCAGGAATGTCGGAGACTCGAGGACAAGCTGGGCGACGCTGCTGGGCGGCATCGAGTATTTCACGAGCCGCACCGTGTCGATCAAAGGCGAGCTGCGATATCACATCGTCAGCGACATCCTGAACGGGTCGTTTAACCCCGACGGGGCCGCCATTACGATCGGTCTGAAGAAGTACTTCTAGGTCGCGTCATCACGGATGCAAGGGGTCGTCCCGGTGGAACGGGTATGACGTTCTCGAGCGTGTGGTCCGGATCCGAACAAGACGGACCGCGCGCGTCGAGAATGCCGACAATCGTCCCGTCGTAGGTTTCATAGATGCCGGCCAGGCAGCCGCACGGCAGAGACCGACTGGATACGCCTCGCAGAATCCGCATGGTGTCTCTTAGACAGTGAAACGCTCGCGGGAGTTAAACCGAACAGTGCGCAGGCGACCTCGCTCTGTTCACCGCGTGTAAATTGTCGTCGATACTTTTTGCGCAGGTCTTCTCGAAGGCCCAAAGCTGAGAGCCATGAGCCCAAGGCCAGAATTCTCGCATCAGGGCTAATAACGCCGCCGGAGGACAAGCTTGACAGGTGACAGGCCCGGCCTGGCATCAAAAGGGATTTGCTCGGAGGAGTCGAATCGATAGGTCGGGCCTTCACCGCTGACGCGCTCTGCGAAAAGCCGGTACGATTGCCCGTTGATGGCCGCCAGGATGAATCGCCCGTTCCCGTCGGTCAGCGCGGGTGTCCCCAGGATGTAGTCGCTGTCGGACGGTCCTTTAAGGTAGACCCGTGCTCCTGTCACGGGAGCGCCATCCGGGCCCAGGACGATTCCCTCGACGGTCGTGTAAGCAACATGTGACGGAAGTACAAAGTCCGGCAGCTCGACCCGCTGGCCGCCTGTGAGGGCCACGCGCGTCGCGCCCGCGAGCATCTCGACGCCGGGATGGAAAACTCTTGGCTGCGGCAGATCTCCGTCGCGATTACGCTCGGTATTGATGGCGACGACGAACGTCCCGGGCGGAACGTGGGTCAACTTGTACTTTCCCTCTCTGTCGCTCAGAACACGGAGCCGCTCCGGTCCGTACTGCTGATCGAGCCCCGTCGGCACAGTCAGGTCGATCGTAACGCCGGGGAGGGGACGACCCGATGCGTCGACGATCCGTCCACTGACGTGTCCGTCATAACGCACGACGGCATTGACCTCGGCGCAGCCATTTGGATCGAGCAACTCGACGGCCTTGGGAGAAACCTCCGCGTAGTACGCCGGTGACAGTTGAACCGCCACCGTGTACGTGCCGGGCGCGATTCCTTCGGCCGAGAAATTCCCTTGCGAGTTGGTCGCGGTGTCGATCGCGCTCCCGTTCTTCTCCAGGCGCACGGTCACACCCGGCAGAGGAACGGGATCGCGCGCCCGCTGGCGCGCGAGCGAGCGATCGGCGAGCTTGACGGTTCCGGTGATCCGACCGGGTGATGCGACACCCGAGGCGAGCGCACGCGCGTACGCGAGATCCTCCGTCGCTTCGGACGCTCGCTTCGTCCTCGAGCAGATTCCTGTCGTCAGAACACCAGTGCTCTCGTTACCGAATGCGTAGACGATGTACTCGATGCCTTCGGTGAACTGATATCCGCAGTCGCCACCGCCGCTGCCCGTCTGCACCTCGGCCTCGCCTTTCGACACACCGCGGTATCCTTCGAGCACAGTGAACTTGACGCGCCGCGAGAACGGGAACGCTGTGCCTGCCTTCGTAGGCGCTCGCGTAATGGCGTCGACTCGCCCGAGGAATACCGCCGAGCCCCTCCAGTACTCCTGACAAGCTGGTCCCGCCTCGATGCAGCTGCACGCCTCGGCAGCGCGGACGGTCGCGACCAGACAGAGCAGCAAACCAATCAGGATCGTGGGGCGCAAACGCATTCGTACCCTATTAGACCCGATCTCGATCAGGTTAGCCGTTCCACCGGTGGCTCGGTAGTTCGGTCGCTCGGTAGCTCGTTCAGGCCGGGATTCGGGGTTCGGGATCCGGGGTTCGGGATCCGGGGTTCGGGATTCGCGGTTGGCGATTGCGGTTCGTGGATTGCACGGCGGGGATCGTCAGACCACGCCGCACGTGCGTTCGTCGGTTCGTAGGGCGCGGTCTTCAGACCGCGCCGGCGCGGCGGGGCTTGAAAGCCCCGCCCTACAACCCACCTCAGATTTACTCTCTCAACGCGGCAACTGGGTTCAGCCGAATGGCACGAACGGCGGGGACGAGGCTCGCAAGCGATGCGACGGCGAGGAGGATCAACGCGACAATCGTGAACGTCGCCGGGTCGAGTGTGCTGACGCCCCAGACGAACGTTCGCAGCGTACGCGCGAACGCGGCGGCGCCGGCGACACCAATCGCGACGCCAATCAGTGCGAGCAGCGCGCCCTGCAGCACGACCGACCTCAGAATCAGGCTGCGACTCGCGCCAAGTGCCATGCGGATGCCGAACTCGCGCGTCCGCTGCGCAACCGAGTACGAGATGAGGCCGTAGATGCCCGCGGCCGCCAGCAGCAATCCGATTCCGGCGAAGGCGGCGAGCAGCGTCATCTGAAACTGTTGCGTCACCAGTTCCCCCATCTTGACTTCGTCCATTGTCTTGAACGCAGAGAACGGCTGGGCGGGATCGAGCGCGCGGATCTGCTCGCGAATCGCTCGCGCCATCTCGGGTCCGGTGTTGCTGGTCCTGACCACCCAGCTCATTTGGAAGTACGTGTGCGAGGCGCGGATGCCCGCGGGATTCGCCTGCGAGACTGGCACGTACATCAACGCCGGCAGATTGCGCGTGAGCCCCTGCTCGCGAACGTCTTTGGCAATCCCGACGATCTCGATTGCACCGTCGCTGTCGAACACGCGAATATGGCGGCCGAGCGCGCTCGTCCCCCTGAAGAATCGCCGTGCAAACGTCTCGTTCACGACGGCGACCGGGGGAGCGCCCTGACGATCACGTTCGTCGAAGCCGCGGCCCGCGACAATCGTGATCCCCATCGTGCGGAAGTAATCCGTGGTGGCGTACCGCCAATCGGTCAAGGCACGTTCGAACCGCTCGAGACCATCGAGGGTGTCCACATTCAGGTTGAGTCCCTGAGCGATCGGCACGCCATTGACGACTGCCGCCGATTGCACCCCAGGGATCCGCCGGATTCGTTCGAGCCCCTGTTCGAAGAAGCGATTCACGCTCTGCGCATCGCCGTATCGGTCGCCTTGCAGTGACATTTGTGCCGTCAACACGCCACGAGGATCGAAACCCGGGTCCACTCCGCGCAGCCTGATGAACGTCTGGATCAACAGGCCGGCAGCAACGAGCAGCAGCATGCACGATCCGACTTCGGACACGACGATCAGCCTTCTCAGCCAGCCAGATCGCCGGCTCGATGTCGTACGCGCCCCGTCTTCCTTGAATGCGTCGAACAGCTGATGTTTCGAAACGCCGAGCGCAGGCACGAGTCCGAACAGAAGACCGGTGAGAATCGCGAGCCCCAGTGTGACCAGAAGGACGGTTCCGTCAATCGTGACGTCCTGATACACGCGGAAACCAGGCGGCGTCAGCGCGAGCAGGGCCGGAACGCTCCAGTACGCGATCAGCACCCCAATCGAGGCGCCGGCCATCGAGAGGATCACACTTTCGGTCAGTAACTGGCGAACGATCCGCCTGCGGCTTGCGCCGAGTGCGGTGCGAACGGCAACTTCCCGAGCGCGACCGGACGCGCGCGCGAGAAGAAGACCCGCTGTGTTCGCGCACGCAATGAGAAGGAGCATGCCGACGGCTTCGAGCATCATGAGGAGGGCCGGCTTGACGTCGCGTGTCGCGACCGCTTGCAGCGAAGCGAACGTGGACGGCGTTTCGCTTCGCATGATCTCTTTCGGGAATTCGCGGCGCATGGCGTCCCAGATGCTGGCGGCCTCGGCGTTGGCTTGATCGAGCGTCACCCCCGGCTTCAAACGCGCAGCCACGCGGTAGTTGAACCCGCCACCAGGGCCCGTCGTGCCGGTACGAAGCGGAATGAGCAGGTCGGAGGGCGGCATGGCCGTGAAGTCCGCCGCCATCACTCCGATGACCGTGTACGTTCGACCGCCGAGGAGAATGGTACGACCAACGGCAGCTGGATTCGATCCAAACAGCCGTGCCCACAGCTCATGGCCGAGGATCGCCGCGTCAGGACCGCCGACGACGTCGTGCTCGGCGGTGAATGGCTGGCCGATTGTCGGCTTCACCCCGAAAACCTCGAAGAACTGCCGAGATACACTGGTCGCCTTCACGAATTCGGCGCCGTCGCCAGTGGCGAGGTTGAATCCGGTTGGAT
>JBKPCD010000031.1:0-23408 GCA_046727175.1 Acidobacteriota bacterium
TTACCCGCGGTATGTCGGCGCCGGCGGGTGGGTCGGCATCCTGCTCGATCAGATCGCGGATGACGCGCTCGAGAGCCACCTGCGCGAGGCGCGGCGGATCATCGCGTCCAAGCGGAAGCCCGCGCGCAAGCCGCGCGGCATGTAGGGTCCGCACGGCGGACCGAGCCCACGAGCCGCGACGTGCAAGAACGTTGGGAACTTCGACGGAGTGGCAGAGAACTGGCGGAGAGGGATTCGGACCCTAAATCGGTTCAACTTGCCGCGGGAAGGTCCGCGACCGCCCGCCGCCGACCACATCGAGCTGAGCGCCGGGCAGATCGAGCGGCATGCCCGCCGTCGGCGCGTGCGTTTCTTGATGGATGCCTCACAGGCCAGTGGGGCGAGCTGCGAGGTTTGATCACCGAAGCCGGCATGACCCATCCCGAAGTGTGGTCGATGACTTTTGGAAAGATGTGGCCGAATTAACCGAGGGCACCCAGTACTGCCCAGGTCGGGGGCTATCAAGCTGCTGGGCGCCAAAGCTGCAGATAATGTTGGTTGCGAGCCCCCGCAAATCCCACTCTGTAAACCACTGAAAACAAAACGCTTGCAGGCAGCCTTGGACTGGGGCGCGATTTGAACCCGCGCGGTGGTCGTCGTCCATCGCTGTGCAGCGGTCTCCTGAACCGCTGCGTATCGGAATTCGGTTAGAGCGAAATTGCTCTCAAGCAACCGATATCTCCGATAGGCCTAGTTCGAATCCCTGACACCCAGCCGCGACATTGTCGCCTTTTGTTTAACAACTCAATGCACAGGGTGTTTTCACTTCAAAACTTTGGGACGGGGCAAGGGTTCCGCGCACCAGCAACGACCCTTGTCCCCCCCGACCTCGTCGAAGCGTTGCATGACAGGAACGCGGACGCGTTTACGGCGCACAGGCGTCCCGTCCGCGTATAGCGGATGACCACCGCCTCCACGCCATCGACTCCGGCCACGCTGGCGATTTCGGCGCTCGTCATCACCGTAACCAGATTGGCTTCCGCACTCGCAGTTCTGCGGAGACACCGGCGAAAGCGTCGCCCTAGTCGCGCATCACGAGCACGCAACACGATGAGGACGCGTTGGCCGCGCTGCAGAGCCTCGACCGCGGCCGCGAGTGGTGCGCTGTCGTTACCGGCAATGACGAGATCGACGGTTCTGATCATTCCGTCGACTCTGGATCGGTTCGCTTCATCGCCATCTCCGAGCATCAGCGCGGCGGAATCGCGGCGGTGTTATTCGAAGAGTAGCGACCGCGCCGCGGTTGGGAATTGAACGGAGATGTCGGAGTTCTTGAACGCATCGGCTAATGTTGTTGCGATCAACCAGGCACCGTCGGCGCTGCTAAAATGGGCGCCTGCCCTATAAGCCGAACGACGAGCCGTATTGCTGGTTGAGCGTCCCGCGCTGGTACTTGTGGGAGGGCGGCTTCCTGCTCACCGCCAGAGCTCAGGGCGTCGTGCCCTCTCATGCACACCACGCGATCCAGATCGTCATCGCACTCGACGGGTGCGTCGCCATCCGTGGCAAGGACGCCGGCTGGCGTGAGAGCCGCGGCATTTTCGTGCGACCCGACGCCGAGCACTCCTTCGACTGCAACCGCTCGGTGTGATGGTCTTCGTCGATCCGGAGTCGAGCGAGGGTGCCTGGTTGTCCGCATCTCTTCGGCAAGACATCACGATTGTCCCGGATACGCGGCTGGATTCGATTGTGCCGGAGCTGCGCGCGTTCGCCGAACAACCAGATGAGACTCAGGACGTCGCGGCACTCGTTCGCGGCTGCGTCCATAGCTTGAGGCCCGGCCTCGCACCGACACGCCGGTTCGATTCGCGCGTGACCACGGTCCTCGACGCGATTCGAGACTCGGACGAACCGCGGATGTCACTCGACAAAGCCGCGGACATTGCGTGTTTGTCGCCGACACGCTTCGCCCACCTGTTCAGAGACCAGGTCGGTCTTCCGTTCAGCCGATACATGTTGTGGCGCAAATTGACGCGAGCCATGGTGGCCGTCACCTCTGAGCGAACGATTGCGGCTGCGGCCCACGCGGACGATTTCGCGGACGCCGCGCACTTGACGCGGACGTTCTATCAGATGGTCGGCATGGCGCCATCCGCGTTGATGCGTGGCGACTTCATTGAAATCGCCTCACCCTTCAACACGTTGCCGCAGGGTTCCGGAGAGCATCAGTCCGCGCGACCGACCAAATAGCCGATTCATTCAACGACAATAGCCTCTCCATCGAATCCTGGCTGCCCGGCTGGGTGCGAAACTCCATTCCGTTGTTGACATGACGTCAACACAGCAAAGGAGGTTCTCATGTCCACTCAGTCGAACGGTTTGTGCGTGCGCGGTCTGCACTGGTTCCGAATGCAAGTGCGGCTGCCAGAGTGCCGCGGCCCGGCCGGCCGCTTCGTGCCAGTGCGGTGAAGTCTGCGGCTGTGGCCCGACGTGCACCTGCAAGGGCTGCCAGCGCGCGAACGCACGCCAGTCGGAGAGCCGGTAATGCACGGCGAGACAGGCCTCCTCGTCGTCGTCGGCAGTGTCTGCATGATGCTCGCCCTCGTGCTGGCGTGGTGCCTGGCAGGAGTCCGGTCATCACGGTTCGTCAAGAAGTGCTTTCCCAATCCTCAGTACTTGCTGAAAGCGCATCTCGACTTCCTGATGATGACCGGGCTCCTGTTCGTCTTCTTTCTGCTCTTCGCGCAGCTGCGACTCACGCCTCCCACAGCCATCGTCATCGCGATGAGTCTCGGCTCTGTGGGCAACCCGTCGGGCTTCCTGGCGCTCGCGGTCAGGCCCGACCTTCCGCAGAAGCCAGCGACGCCATTCGGCGCGCTGATGGTGCTCAGTTTCACCGCCACCACCGTCGGATATGGCGGCGCCGCGTGGTACGTGGCGCACGCCGTCGTTCGCACCGTCGACTAGCAGGGGGCCCTGATGGCTACGCAACACATCGGTCGAATTGTCACGGTATCCCTCGTCGGCGGGCTGGTTGCCGCACCGGCGCTTGTCGTCGATCCAGTCGCGGGCGCGCAGGAACATGTGATCACCGGTACCGTCCTGCTCACGTTCGCAGCGAGTTGGGCCTTGCTGGCGATGCTGTCGACGTTGTGGACCGCGCAGCCACAGCGCTGGGCGGCGGCGATCGCAGGCTTCATGGCGTTTGCGGGCGCTGCTCTTCTGACCTTCGAGCCGAGTGGGATCGGTATCGATTCGCTCGGGTGGGTCTGGCCGCCGTTCTTCCTCGCGCTTCTCGCTGGAACGGTGATCCGCGTTCGCCGGGATTTGCGCAGTCGCAGCCGAGAATGGGTCGTATATCCGCTGTTAGCGCTGTACGCGCTTTGCGCCTTCGGAGGCGGCTATCAGACCATCCGAGAATCGATCGACCGCCGGGTGTACCTGGCGCCCGGCCAGTTGGTTGATGTCGGCGGATACCGGCTTCATCTGTACTGCGCCGGCTCCGGCACTCCCACCGTCGTTCTCGAATCAGGGTTGGGCGAGACGGGCGCCTATTGGGGATGGATTTCGACGGCACTCGCACTCGAAACGAGAGTGTGCGCGTACGACCGCGCGGGCAGCGGTTGGAGCGATTCCGCCCCCGTTCCACAGGACGGTATGGCCGTGGCGACGGACCTCCACGCGTTGTTGGAACGGGCGCGCGTTCCAGGTCCCTTCGTCATGGTCGGCCATTCGTCCGGTGCGGAGTACGTCAGGATCTTTGCGGGCAGATATCCCGAACACGTTGCAGGCATGGTCCTACTCGACGGCCAACCTGCGAAGCGTTCGAAGGCCTTCCAAGCTACCCGGCCTTCTACAGCGGCTTCCGCCGCGTCTCTGCGCTCTTACCGTCGTTAGCCCGACTCGGCGTGGGACGCTTGGTCTTTCACGCCGGGTTTGCTAGTTTGCCCGCGCCAGCGCGAAACATGCAGCGTCTCCATTACTCGTCGGCTCGTCAGTACCGCAGCCTGCGCGACGAACTTGCCGAGTTGCCCACGTCGCTCGCGCAGGCTCGTTCGCTTCAGAGTCTCGGTCACCGGCCTCTGGTCGTCGTGACCGCCGCCCGGGATGCACAGGTGGGATGGCTCCCGCTGCAAGACAGTATGGCGACCCTGTCGACGAACAGCAGCCACCGTGTTGTGCCCCATACGCATGACGCGCTCGTCAAGGACAAGACCGCCGCAGAGACCTCAAGCCAGGCGATCCGCGACGTCGTCCATGCGGTGCGTTCAGACGCACCGCTCGAGAAATCGTAAGTACGAGGAGCTCAAGCAAATGCTGTTGCCATTCGTTATCGGAATCGTGCTTTCGGCGGGTGTTGCGTTGTTTGCGAGGTACGTGGGATTCGATCGCGATCGAGCGTTCTACCCGACCGTGATGATTGTGATTGCATCGTACTACGTGCTGTTCGCGGCGATGAGCGGCTCGCTTCAGACGGTGGTCATCGAGTCGGTGGTGATGACGCTGTTCGCCGCTGCGGCCGTTGCCGGGTTCAAGTCGAGCACGTGGATCGTCGTTGTGGCGCTGGCCGGCCATGGCGTCTTTGATGCCGTTCATGGGCACTTTATCGAGAACGCCGGGATGCCGGCCTGGTGGCCGGCCTGGTGTCTCGCGTACGACGTCGGTGCAGCGGCCATCCTTGCCTGGCTCATCAAACGCCAACGGCGCGGAGCACTGCCGTGACCACTAGTCACCTTAGCGCGGGTGGGCTGGTGGCGTTCGAGTGTCGTGGCTTTAACGCTGTCGGTGGGCTCTCGGTGATTGATGCGTGTTCCACGTCGTTCGTGCGCTTCGACGCTCGTCCGCGACCAGTCGTCGGAACTCGCCTTGGCAAGTAACACCGGCCGGATCTCTGTCAGAACCAGGATTCGCTTCGGGAAGATCGGTGGCGCGACCGGACTACGGCGCAGCGGCCCTCGGCGAAGCGACATCTCGCATGGTCATTCCGCGTCGCTGCCAACCCCACCACATGCTATCCTGCCGCCCTTCTGTATCTTCGCAACCTGTCACTTCGAACGGAGGCCTCCGTGTCGTGGATCGTCGTGAACATCCATTGGATCATGATCCTTTCTGGCGTCCTTACGATGACGATGGTCTACGCCGCGCTCGCACCTGAAGCTGCGCTTCGCTCGACGTTTGGAGAGAGCGTGAGCGGGCCGGTCGCCGACATCGTCGTCCGCAACTGGGGGGCGCTTATTGCGCTGGTCGGCGCAATGCTCATCTACGGGGCGCGCAAACCGGCGGTGCGCCCCATGGCCCTGACTGTTGCCGGTGCGAGCAAAGCGATTTTCGTCGCGTTGGTGCTTTCGCATGGCGGACGCTTTCTCGGTTACCAAGCCGGGATCGCAGTGTTGATTGATGTGCTGTGGGTAGTGGTCTTCGTGGCGTACTTGCTATCGGTGCGCCGCGCGCCAACGGGTGACCTCAAAATCGGCTCGGTCGGAACAGCGTGACAGGCGCGCAAGTTGGTATCGGCGTGGTGCACAGCGAAGCAAGCGGAACGATCCTCGCCGGTGGCATCGCACTCGTCGGAGGCGCCCTTGCGTTTCTGGGCGTGTTCTCCTACCTCGCCGCTCGCTTCCAGTACCCTGAGGTCCTCGACGGCAGCGCGCCAGAAGTGCTCCCGGCTCTTTTGGCAACGGGAGCGACGGGGCGGACCGTGTGGGCCCTCTACGGTGTTTTACCACTCGTCTTCATTCCAGCGGGTGTCGGTTCGAGGCTCTTCGTAACCGCGCGTCGGGACCGATGCGGCTGGGAATGCTGTTCGCCTTCCTCGCCGCCTTCAGCATGATGCTCGGTCTGATGCGTTGGCCGAGTGTGCACTGGGAACTCGCGCGTGCCTGGACTGCGGCCTCCGAGAACGATCGTCTCGTGCTCGCTGCGGTGTTCGATGGATTGAACCGATACCTGGGTAACTTCATTGGCGAGTTCCTCGGCGAGCTCGGCTTCAGCGTGTTCTTCTTTCTTTCGGGGGTCGGTCTGTTGCGGCATCCACGATCCCCCCGTTGGCTCAGTTGGTGGGGTATCGCCACGGGCGTCCTGGGCCTGATTGGCATGTGGCGGAACGTGACGTCGGCCGTCGATGTCGTAGCGGCGGCCAACAACTATCTTCTGCCGGCATGGATGATCGGTTTTGGCGTGTGGCTTGTGATCGCGAGCAGAACGGAACGTCTGACGCCAGCACACGTTTGATGAGCAACCTCTACGACACCATCGTTATCGGCGCCGGACAGGCCGGCCTTGCGTCGGCGTACTACCTGCAGCGCGCGGGCTCCCGGTTCCTGGTACTCGATGGCGCCAGTCAAATTGGCGAGTCGTGGCTGCGGCGCTGGGACTCGCTGCGCCTGTTCACCCCTGTCCGCTACAACTCGCTGCCCGGCCTGCCGTTCCCAGGTGAGCCCTACGCGCTGCCCGTTAAGGACAGCGTTGCAAAGTATCTGCAGGCGTATGTCGCGCACTTCGCGCTGCCGGTGCGGCTGAACACGCGCGTCGCGTCGCTGGTGACGGACGGGGATCGGTTCGTCGTCACGACGGACGGAGAGACATTTGCTGCGCGTTCGGTGATCGTCTCGACGGGCGCATATCACCGGGCGTACATTCCTCCGTTCGCCAGCGCTTTGTCGCCGAGTCTTGAGCAGCTGCACTCGAGCGAGTATCGGAATCCTGGCGCGTCGCCTCCTGGAAGTGTCCTGGTGGTCGGTGCGGGCAACTCCGGGGCTCAGATCGCGCTGGAGCTCGCCGAATCGGGCCGCTCTACCTGGTTGTCGGGGCGCGACACTGGCTCCATCCCACGACGAGTGCTCGGGCGCGATGTGTACGACTGGCTGTGGTGGACGGTGATGCGCCCATCCGTCGAATCGTGGGCGGGTCGCGGGCTGATGGGCAACGGGCTGTTCGCGGGCGATCCGCTGGTCGGCTTCTCGCGCCTAGCCCTTATGATTCCCACGCTGACGAGCGTCGGCCGCACAGTAGGCGTGTCCAACGGTCACCCGCGCCTCGAGGACGGGCGCGTGCTCGAGGACTTGCGTGCCGTTGTCTGGTGCACCGGGTTCCGTCCGGATTTCAGATGGATTCACCTGCCGGTGTTCGGACCCGAAGGCTATCCCAATCACCGACGCGGCATCGTCGCCGCCGCGCCAGGCCTGGGCTTCGTTGGATTGCGGTACCAGTACCGGATCGGCTCGTCGTTGATCGGCGGTGTTCGCGAGGATGCCGAGTACGTTGTCCGACAGCTGGCCTCGCACGACGCGCATGCCGGTCCCGCGTCGGCGACGGCACACCACAACATGAAGGACCTGTGAAAGCGATTCTGCACACCCAATACGGAGCATCCGACCTTCTCCAGTTAAGGGAGGTGGACAAACCCGCTCCCAAGGACAACGAGGTCCTGATCGCCATACACGCGACCACGGTATCGACGGGCGACTGCAATATGCGCAACTTCACGTTCGTGACCAAATCGATGCTGCCGTTCGCCAAGCTCACGTTCGGCATCCGAAAGCCTTGGAAGGCGCGCGTTCTGGGGACGGAGTTGGCCGGAGAGGTGGAGAGCACAGGTAAGGACGTAAAGAAGTTCAAGAAGGGCGATCGGTCGTCGCCTCGACCGGTATGGCCGGCGGCGGCCACGCACAGTACGCCTGCGTTCGTGAAGACGGCGCGGTAGCGCTCAAGTCGGACTCTCTGAATTGGGAGCAGGCCGTTGCCATCCCGTTTGGAGCGAACACCGCGCTGTATTTTCTCCGCGACCTGGGGAAGATCCAGGCTGGGCAGGAACTGCTGATTATCGGTGCGTCTGGAAGCATCGGTTCGGCCGGTGTCCAGCTGGCCAAGCACTGTGGAGCATTAGTCACCGCGGTCTGCAGCGGTGCGAACGTCGATCTGGTGAAGTCCCAGGGTGCGGACCGCGTGATCGACTACACGAAGAAAGACTTCACGTCCAGGGCCGACACCTACGACCTGATATTTGACATCGTCGGCGCGACCAGTTTTCGCCGCTGCCGACACGCGTTGAAGCCCCGCGGTATTTTTCTTCAGAACATCATGGGCCTAAGCGGCATGGTTGGAATCCTGTGGACGTCAATGGTTGGAGGCAAACAGCTTAGAGGCGGCGTCGCCATGGACAGTCCGGCGAGAATGAACGTGATCGCCGAACTTGTCGCGGCAGGCAAGCTCAGGCCGGTGATTGATCGGAGTTTTCCCTTAGAGCGAATCGCCGAGGCCTTCAAGTACGTCGAGCAGGGGCACAAGAAGGGCAATGTCGTGATCACGGTGGCATCCATGATGGCCATCGTCGCCACGGTCTCTGCGACGCGACCTGCGCACTCTCAGGGTCGATGCCAACAGAGACGGCGCCTGTTCTTAGAGCGTAATCGCGTCGGATGTCGACGCTTGCGGTGGGTGATGCTGACTCCACCATCGACGAGCGTCCTCCTCGCCCCACGTCATGCAATCAATTGTGTCGAGTGACTGCGCCAGCTGTCGTGCGTTCTGCGGTCGCTCTTCTGGTTTCTTGGCGAGGCAGGCCAGCACCAGGTGTTCGAGTGTCGCTGGGATCGGCAGCTCGGTTCGCTCCGATGGCGGCACCGGCACAGCCTGCAGGTGCTGACTGATCACCTTGAGCACCGTCTCGCCGGTAAACACCTGCTGTCCAGTAAGCAGATAGTACGCCACGCATCCGAGCGCGTACAGATCGGCGCGCCCGTCGACGCTTTCGCCAAGCGCCATCTCCGGCGCCATGTAGGCCGGCGTACCCATGATCACGCCTTCGATCGTGGCCAGCGATTGCGCGGCGCCCACTGCAGCGGTCTTCACGAGGCCGAAATCGAGCACCTTGACGAAATCCTCTCGACACCCCACCCGCCCGATGTGAATGTTGGCAGGCTTGATGTCTCGATGTACGAGACCTCGTGCGTGCGCTTCTTCGAGTGAATCACAGACCTGACGAAGAACATGCACCACACGCGGCGCCGGCATCGGGCCGTGCTGCCGAACCAGTGACTCGAGATCCATTCCCTCCAGGAACTCCATGACCAAGTAGAGGGTCTGATCCTCGGTCACCCCGAAGTCGTAGAGGTCCACCGTGTGCGCTGACTGCAGGTGCGCGGCCGCCTCCGCCTCCCGCCGGAAGCGCGCGATCGCACGCGCGGCCACGGCCGAGTCGGTGCCCCCGAGCATCTCCGGCCGGATCAACTTGATGGCGGCCGGCCTGGCCAGCATTCGATGAGAGGCCTTGTAGACCTCGCCCATGCCCCCACGGCCCAGCAGTTCGCCGAGCTGATAACTGCCCATTTCTCGCGCCTTCGCCACCTGCCGGCCGAGCGTGGTCACGACGTGCGAGATGACGACGGCGACGCCAACGAGCAGGTAGTCGGGGTAGTGCATCAGCAGTGCGTTGCTCGCCGGGCCGAAATCCCAGTAGCCCTGGGCACGGGCCCAGAGCATCCCTACCGGATTCATGGAGGCCGCGACCAGACCCGCGAGAAGGGTTTTGGTCCTGGTGCTTGGTACGATGGCCGAGAACATCAGGATGACTGCGCCGATCCAGGAGATCTGTGGAGCCACGGACAGCGTCGGGAGGATCGGCCCTGAATGAAACGTCAATCCCAGCGCAAGCGCTGTGAGGACCATGTACGCCAGACCAAGATCCAGGATTCGCTGCGGGTCTCGGTTGGCGGTCCGGGTATAGGCAAAAAGCAGGAGCGACGCCAGCACGCTCACGGCGGCGATTGCATCGCCCATCGTCAGGCCTAGCCCCATCGACTCATCACCCTGCATCGACCGCATGGCCAGCCGGCCCAGGATGGTTCCGACGACCCACAGGCCGGCGGCGACGAGCGACATGATGCCGAGACGGGCGGATGCTTCTCGAAGAAAATCGTCTGGGAGGGCTCGCGGCCGACCACGTGCCGCCGCTGCCTCGGCGGGGGTCGCGTCAGTCGGAGGCCGTATGAGTTTCGGAACCTGCACCACAGCGCGGGTCAGTGTACGGTCATTAGAGGTCATGAGCCTGATCAGCCTCCCCGCTCCCACGCTCCCGGTGCATCGGGGAGTTTCGAGTCTGAGCGCCTCCAGATCGACGAAACTGTCCCTACGATTGTCCCTGCGACGCGCCAAAACAGGCGTCTACAGAGCGAACGACAGCCCGCTCCTAGATTGGGGAAATAGAAGATGTTGGTTGCGTGCCCCCGCAACCAATTTGAGCAACAGCAGCCAGCGTTGAAGCCCGCCCGCTGGTTGCTGCTGCCATCATTGATTCCAGATCCCCGAACACCATCAGCTGTCCGTCGCGGAATCACTATCTTTTCGATGAAGCCGCGTAGCGCCGACCGGGCGGCCTCACGTCCGGCTGATTTCCCCACCCTCTTCAGGCCGCGCCGCCTATTGAGCGGACCACGCGATCAGGACACTCGCGGACAAGGTTGCGCCTTGCATGTCACTTTGCGTCAAATCGCGGTAATTGCGGCAACCCGACGCGGTTGACCAGCAGCGTAAAACGAGGTTCTGCCCGCACGCTGGCAAATGCGGGGGTGACTCGCAAAAGACTCAACGTGGGCGACCGTTCTGCGAACGCCTTCTCGAGCCATTCGAGCGTCCGATCTTTCTCGCTGAGCCCGCCGTAAATGAGCGCGATGTTGAACGGAGAGACATAACGCTCGGTCGAACGATGACGTAACGCATCGAGTAGCTTCAACGCCGCCTCCCTGTTGCCCTGAAGCGCGTATGCCAGACCGAGTTCGGCTGTTGCGCGGGGGCTTCCATCGGACAGACTGATAGCCTTCTGCAACTCCGGAATTGCGTCGGCGTACCTGCCTCTCATGACGTCGATCTCTCCGAGCCGGAAATGCGCATGGGCGAAATTTGCGTCCATCTCCAGCGTCTTTCGGACCTGCTTGACGCCTTCGTCATATCGCCGTGCAACGGACAGAACGAAGCCCAGATTCGCGTTGATCACGAGCGAGAGTGGGTCGAGCTTTCGTGCACGCTCGACCTGCTCGAGCGCTTCATCGAAACGGTCTTGCCACATGAGGCTCATCCCGTACCAGTGATGCGCGTTGGCGTAGTTCGCGTTCAGGTCAATCGCTCGCTTGAACTCCTGTTCCGCGCCCTTCCAGTCGCGGTCGTAATTGAACTTGACCATGCCCAATGTGCCATGCGGTTCCGCGAGCGTACTGTCGATTTGCAGCGCTCGATCGGCTGCCGCTCTCGCTTTCGGGTACGCGTCCGTCGGTGCGAGGAATTCTTGCAGTGCCTCCGGTAACGAGAGAGAGAAGTACGAATCCGCGAGACCCGCATACGCCGCCGCGAATTGAGAGTCTCGTTCTATTGCCTGTTGGAACGAGGCCATCGCCTTGAGGGTAGTGGCTTCCGTTCTCCGGCCCCAGTAATATCGACCCATCAGGTAAGCTTCGTGCGCGTCGCTGTCGATCGGCCGCACGCTGGCCAGGCGCGACTGCTCCTGGGGCGTCAGCGTGATCCGAATCGCCTCGGAGATCTCTCGCGCGAGCTGACCTTGTACGACGACGACATCGCCCAGGGGCCGGTCATAGCGTTCCGCCATCAGGTGCTTCTCCGGATTCACCTGAATCACCTGCGCGGTCACGCGCACACGCCCCCCCGACCGTACCACCGTCCCCTCGACCACAGCCTCGACATTCAACTCTCGCGCAATCTCGGCCAACGTCTTCGAGGTGCGCTTGAATAGCATGGAAGATGTCCGCGAAATTACGCGTAACGCGCTGATTCGGCCGAGCTGGGTGATCAGCTCGTCGGTAATGCCGTCCGCAAAGTAGTCCTCTGCAGGATCCCCGGAAAGATTTTCGAGCGGCAGGACGGCGAGCGAGCGAATCGGCTCGTTTGGCGAAGCACCGGCAACCCTGCTCCGAGAAACCGTGTACAAGTAGCCGAGCCCGCACACGGTCAGTATCGCAATCCCCATGGCTGCCACCTTGAGCCGCGGCACTAGCCAGGTGTGGGTGTCGTTGAGCCCCGTCTTTGGTTCTGTGGGCGCAATCGTCCGCACATCACCGACAAACCGGTATCCGCGTTTCGGCACCGTCACGATGAGTTCCCCGGCCGTCTCACCCAGCGCACGGCGCAGACGAGAAATGTTCTCGGCCAGTGCCGACTCTTCGACGAAAGTCCCGGGCCAGAGCTGACGGATGAACTCGTCTTTTTCAATCAATTGCCCGTGCCGCTCCACGAGGAGCACAAGGGTGTTGAACACCTTTGGCGTCATCGAAACAGGCACGCCCTTGCAGAGAAGCAACTGATTCACGGGATCGAGTCGGAACTCTCCGAACTCGTAGACGGATTTCTCCGAAGCGTCCATGGTCTTGACGCGGATTGTGAGGATTCTACAAGGAAAAATCCAACCGTCTGTTAAGACTTCCTTCCCCCTGCCGCGTAGCTTTGCCCAAAGCCGTAAGCATGGTCCATCCAGGAGAAAAGACGATGAAACGAACGACTCTGGAAGGAAAGGCCTGGCCATGGCCGATCGCGGTGGCGTGCGTGCTCGGTTGGGGGACGACCTTCGGCCTTCGGGCCGTGTCGGTCGACCCTCGTGGCCAGACATCGGATCAGAACGTTCTTCCAATGGGAAACGGCGGGCCACTGGAGTGCGAGAGCGCTCCGTGCAACGATGTCGCTCTCGGGCGGATAGCGTTCAACACCCGAAGGCTCAAAGATTTGGGCGGCAATGGCCGCGCCTGCGCGGATTGTCACATGCCGGAAGGCGGTACGTTCCAACTGACGCCCGACCAGGCGCGGCTGCGGTTCGAGGCACTGGTGGCAAGGCGGCAGCACGATTCGAGGGCCGACGATCCACTCTTCCGGCCCATCGACGCCGACGATTTTCGCGTGAATGGCGATGCCGCGAGCGACTACTCCAACCTGACTCAGCTCGGTCTTATCCGTATCACGCTGCCCCTGCCCCCGAACGTGAAACTCGTCGACCCGAAAACCAACCAGCCATCGGACGAACAATTTGCGGATGTCTGGCGCGCCGTCCCGAGCCTGATGAACGTGCGAATCACCGGAGCCGACGGCCTTCCGCCCTTCGCACCTCGCGGACCGAATCTCGCAGGTGGCTATCAATGGGATGGACGATTCGAGACGCTGCAGGAACAGGCGCTTCAGGCCATGCTCGCGCACGCCCAGATCGATCGTCTACCGACTCGACAACTGCTCGATCGGATTGCCGCGTTTCAAGAAACCATCTTCTCGTCCGAAGAGGTTCGATCGCTTGCGATCGCGATGGAGACCGGCATGCCGCTTCCGGACCCGGATCCGGCGTTGACTCCGCTCGAGCAGGCGGGCAAAGCAGTCTTCATCCGGGCCTGCGCGCAGTGTCATGGAAACGATCGCGACCATCCCAGTCAATCCACGCCGGTGAATCAGGTGTTCTCCACCACGACCCCGGCTGCACTCGTGCGGTACCACACCATCCGGAGTACGTGTCCCAGGCCTGCGGGGTTTGGATTCGCTGAGTGTTCGCCGCAGATGATGAAAAACGTCCGCACGTATGAGATCACAGCGGGTACTACGAGGACGCGCATGACCACGAGCGATCCGGGACGAGGGCTGCTCACGGGCAATGCAACGGACTTCGGCGTCTTCGACATTCCCCAACTGCGCGGGATCTCGAGGACCGCTCCGTACTTCCACAACAACAGTGCCGCGACCTTGGAGGAGATGCTGGATTTCTACGACGCGTTCTTCCGGCTCGTCATTCAGAACAACCCGAAGGCCCCGATCCTGACGACGGACGGAACCCATATCGATCGTCTGCCGACGCCGGCCGAACGCGAGGCGCTTCTGGCTTACCTGCGTAGGCTGTAACCGAAGGGCGGAACTCAGAGACGTTCGCACCGAGCAGGAGGCGGATTCGGTATTTGTCCACAAGGCTGGGGAATGTCGGCCGACTCGATGAGGCGCTACCCGTTGCTCGACTTCCGGTCGAGGGATCGTTAGCTTGTTCGTGCAGGTGCCACGGCCACGAGCACCGAAGCATCCGAGCTGCTCGCGCGAATAGATGATGAAGCCGGCGCCGCACTCGCCGCACTTTGTGAGGCTCGAGAACAGGTACTTCGGCCGCCGGAACTGGTTAAAGCGCCTGCCCTCCTCGGCGGCGGTCTTCCACTTCCGCTGAACGCTCGCGTACCGCGCCTGCACGGCCTGCCACAGTTCATCGTCGATGATCCGAAGTCAGCGTGGTCCGAGTACTCACGTTCGATGTGCCAGCCTGGCGCTGCGCGAACTCGCGGCACACGCGGAACTGGTCAGCGATCGAGGCGTCGCGCTGGTTCTCGGATGAGTAGCGGGCGTAGATGGCGACTTTCATTCGCGATCCTCATCGAAGAACCAATCGGAGTTCGTGACTGACTGCTCGAACATCTCGCGGGCTGCCTGCCGCGCCAGCAACCGAATGAGCGCCAGGAGCGCCGCATCCGTCTGCGCATCCGCATCGATCGGTCCGTCGTTCGCGTTCGGAGCGACATCGGCCGTTCGCGTCGGCAGCCAGAGACCTGATCGCTTTCGTCCACGCATGATAACCCCGCGTTGACCAGCAACGACCAACTGTTGTTGTTGAATCAACTCGAGGCTCGCCGCTCCGCCCTGAGAACGGAGCGGCCGTTTGCGCGCGGACGATACCGACCATGTAGACGCGCATCGTACCGCCGAGCCTGACGCCGTGCGGCCCGCGATCACCGATCGCCCGCACGGTTGGTCTCCGCGCCAGCGGCGCAGGACGAGTGCAGGTGTGGCGCGAGGTGATGGTCACGACGCGTCATGCGCCCTGCACCGGAGGGCGAGCGCTCCTGAGGAGGAACCCGCGCGAGGTGCGTCTGTCGTTGGGGAGTTCCGGTAGGTGTCGGTCGGCGCCAACCGCTGCGACTGCCCTGAGGGCGAGCTCGTGTGTGGTGAGCGGTCTCTCGTGCTGTGTCGCGCTCGTCAGATGACTATGGGTCGATACTGACGAGCGGGACCGTCCAAGCCGAGTGATCCGACGCCGCAACTATTGGTTGCTCGCTCTCGTGCTCCTGAGGGCGACGAGAGAGAAGCAGCCTCCAAGGGCCTGAGACCGCAAGGAGGGACGTGGCGACCGAGCCGCCACGAACGAGATGAGGTGAAGGTAGGCCTGTCGGCGCCGGCTGTCATTACCCCTACTGTTTAGGTTCGTCGTCAGCCCACACCCGGGGCGGGGCGGCATGTGATCGCTTGTGCGCGCCGATTGTCTGCGCTAGTACTGCCAACGCCCAGTTGTGATGTCAGATGTCCGCCGTACAATTCGGCTTGGCTGGCTGGAGGCGGGTATACGTCGTGCTGTGCTTGGTACTGGTCAGCGCTATGACCCAGTCACAAGGAGCGACCGATGGCGAACACAAACAAGCCAAACATCCTCGTTATCTTTGGAGACGACATCGGCATGTGGAATGTCGGCGCCTACGTCCACGGCATGATGGGCCGTACACCGAGCATCGATCGGATCGCAAAGGAAGGGATGCTCTTCACTGATCACTATGGCCAGCCGAGTTGTACAGCCGGGCGCGCGGCGTTCATCATGGGCCAATTTCCGATCCGCACGGGCATGACCACGATCGGCGTTCCCGGGTCGACCAGGGGCATTCAAAAGAGTGACCCGACACTGGCCGAAGTGCTCAAGTCGCAGGGGTACGTCACAGCGCAGTTTGGAAAGAACCATCTCGGCGACCGCAACGAGTTTCTGCCAACGAATCACGGGTTCGACGAATGGTTCGGCAACTTGTATCACCTCAACGCCGAAGAAGAGCCTGAACAGCTCGATTACCCCGGGCACAAATACCCCGAGTACCTGAAGAAGTTTGGCCCGCGCGGTGTGCTGCACGCCTGGGCCACCGACAAGGATGACCCCACTGAGGATCCGAAGTTCGGGCGTGTCGGGAAGCAGAGAATCGAGAACACGGGGGCATTGACGCGCAAGCGGATGGAAACGTTCGACTCAGAGGTTCTTGACCACACGCTCACGTGGCTCGACAAGCACGGCAAGGGCGACGCGCCATTTTTCTGTTGGTTCAACACCACGGCGTGTCACGTCTGGTCGCACCCGCAGCAGAAGTACGTGCAAATGGCGGTAGACGAGGGGCGCGCCGAGGAGGACGTCCTTCGCGCCAAGATGATCGAGCACGACGAGCACATCGGCGTGTTGCTGAAGAAGCTCGAAGACATGGGCGTGGCCGACAACACGATCGTCCTATACACGACCGACAACGGCAACGAGCTGATCATGTGGCCCGACGGAGGCTACGCACCATTCCGAGGGGAAAAAGGGACCACATGGGAGGGTGGCGTGAGAGTGCCGATGTTGATCCGCTGGCCCGGAAAAATTGCGCCAGGCAGCGTCTCAAACGGCATCCAGAGTCACGAGGATCTCTACGTCACGCTTGCCGCGGCGGCCGGTCTCCCGGATCTCACGGAGAAGCTGCTGAAGGGCTACAAAATGGCTGACACGACGTACAAGGTTCACCTCGATGGCTACAACAACCTCGATCACTGGACGGGCAAGTCCGAGACGTCAGCGCGCCGCGTGCACTTCTACTACGACGAAACCGACCTGATGGCGATTCGCCTCGACACCTGGAAGATGGATATCGGCATCAAACCCGAAGGGAGCTGGTGGGACGAGAAGTATTATCCGAGCGTTCCGTATCTCTTCAATCTGAGGATGGACCCGATGGAGAAGATGGATCCCCAGTCGCACGAGTGGGGGTACATCGGGCGAAAGTTCCTTGGCGCCAAATCCTGGGTAACAACCGGTGCGGGTCCGTTCATCGCGGCTCACATCAAGAGCTTGACGGACTTTCCCCCGTCGCAGGGAACCGATACGTTGAGCCTGAAGAAGGCGCTCGAAAAGGCTCAAGATTTGATGGAGCGGCCGAATCGCGCCGGCAATTGATCTGAGCTCCTACCGGTTTGGAACCGGGCCCATACGAGATTGAGATTAGGGATTCAAGCACGATGTCGAGTCGTGAGCTGACGGCGATCCGTCGAATCACCGTGGACATTCGCGCCAGCATGTCGCCGACCATGAGTTGGACGTGCGAGTCGCGCTCGCGCGACAGTGAACTCCTCGCGCACGGCAAGAACGCCTACTGCCGTTCGGATCCAAGGAGGCGAGACGAGCGGTCGCGGCGGTCGACCTGTGCGGAAACATCTGGGAGAGAAGTATGAAGCCGCAAGCCCAAACTCCAAGGACCCAAGATGCTCACGGCTGGATCGGCACCGAGACCATCAACACCCGCTTCGGCGACTTCGAATTCAAGAACGGTTATCCAACCGCCGAAGCCACAGACAAGCTCTATGAGTTGCGCACCTTCAACCGTGCGGTCGAATCGTATCTGCACTTCGTGACCATCATGTCGATGTTCTATATGCAAAAGGGCCTCACCGACTTTGGGCTCGATGCAGCGAACAAGTTCCTCATCTTCGAGAACCGGCTGGATGCGCAAAGCCTGTACCTCACGCCCAATACCGAGAGCGTCTACGGGATGCAGTTTCTCGACCTGAAGCGTGACGGCCCAACAATTGTCGAAGCGCCGCCAGGTCTGCTGGGCGGATTTAACAGCATGTGGCAGCAGGCTCTAATGGATGTCGGCCCGACCGGCGTCGACAAAGGCCAGGGCGGCAAATTCTTGTTATTGCCACCGGATCACCAGGGCGAGGCACCCACCGGCTATTTCGCTGCGAAGTCTCCGACGTACGGTGTCTGGCTTGGAGTGCGGGGTTTCCTGGTTGATGGAAAGCCCGACCAGGCCGTGAGGCAGATGAAAACGGTGAGAATCTACCCGCTGGCGAGGGCCGGTGATCCTCCGGTCATGACATTCCTAAACGGCTCCGGCCAGGCGATCGACACCATCTTTCCGGACACCTACGAGTATTTTGAGAGCCTCGCGGCGCTCGTCGACAAAGAACCGGTCGATGTCATCCCACCGTCGGATCGCTTCCTTCTTGCGTCGATCGGGATCGAGAAGGGCAAGCCATTCACGCCCGACGCCACGACTAAGCAACTGCTCGCAGAAGCGGCCCGAGCCGGTGCGGCCGTGGCGCGAGTGAACACGTTCGCCTCACGCGAGTCGGTAGCTCGCGTCTATCCAGACCGGCGTTGGGAATGGGCGTTTGTCGGCGGCAGCGCCACGTGGGATGCGCAGGGTTACGTCAACATCGACAATCGCGCGGCCTGGAACTACGCCGCCACCGGCAACTCACCGGCGATGGTGCAACGAAACGTGGGCTCAGGGTCGCAATATCTCGTCGTCACGCGTGATGCCAGCGGAGCGTTCCTCGATGGCGGCAAGAATTATCGGTTTCATGTGCCGCCACATGTCCCAGTCAAGGCGTTCTGGTCCGTCGTCGTGTATGACGCCCTGAGCCGCTCAGAGCTGCAGAACGGCGAAGCATTTCCGAGTGTCAGTCAGTACAGCGGCCCCGTGGCCAACGCCGATGGGTCGGTGGACATCTACTTCGGCCCGCAGGCCCCACAAGGAAAAGAAAAGAACTGGATTAAGACCGTCCCCGGCAAAGGTTGGTTCCCGTATTTGCGCTTCTACAGCCCAACGGAGGCGTTCTTCAACCAGACATGGAGGCCGGACGATATCGTTGAGATCGACTGAAGTACTGGCCTCGCCAGACGGAAAGACATGAACGCCGTGGCATCTGGAGGGACACATGAAGCTGAAAGGGGATCCGAAACGCGAAGCTGGTGTGAGTCCTTCGGAGCTTGCGGAGGGCACCGTATACCGGCGCGCGGTGGAGGCCGTCATCTGGGGCATGCCGGCGGTCAACTACGACCTCATGTATCAGGCGATGGTTCGCGAGACCAAGGGCGCCTTCAATCAGATCGCCTACTGGTCGCGCCTGCCGGACTGGAAGATACAGACCCTCACCCCAAACCCCGATGCGATCTACCTCACCCCCTTCACGAACACCGCAGAGGTCGGTCCGGTGGTGCTCGAGATTCCACCCGCCGATGAGGGTTCGATCACCGGCACCGTGATGGATGTCTGGCAATGTGCCTTGGAGGACGTCGGACCGGCCGGCGTGGACAAGGGCCAAGGCAGCAAGTACCTCATCCTGCCACCGGAGTACACGGACAAGGTGCCTGAAGGCTACATCCCCCTGGCCTCGGACACGTACGAGGGTTATGCGCTTCTGCGCTCCATTCCGAAGAGTGGGAGCGACGCCGACGTGGCCAGGGCGGTCGCTTACGGCAAGCGGATCAGGCTCTATCCACTCATACACGCGGCCAATCCGCCGGCGACGACTTTCGTCGACGCCGTCGACGTCGTGTATGACAGCACCATCCCCTACGACCTGCGGTTCTTCGAGTCGCTCAGCCGCATCGTACAGACGCAGCCGTGGCTCGAACGGGACAAGGTGATGATCGATCAGCTCAAGTCGATTGGGATCGAGAAGGGTAATGCGTTTAGTCCCGATGCCAGGACGCAGGCCGTACTCAACGACGCCGCCCGCGAAGCGCACGTCTGGCTCGTGGCTCGATACGAAGCGTCCTTTGCACCCTACTACGAAGGTGGCCACTGGGCCGCTGCCAGGATCGCCCGAACTGCTCGAAGGGCAGGCGACGTTTTTCGCCAAGCCCGATGTCTATCCCGTCGACGTCCGCGGCGTCACGTTCTCCTACGCCTATTTCACCCCCAAGCATCTGGGCGCCGGTTCGGCCTATCTGCTGACCATCGCAGACAAGGATGGCAGGCTCCTCGACGGGGGCACGACCTATCGCCTCACGGTGCCAGCGAGCGCTCCGGTCAGGCAGTATTGGTCAGCGACGGTCTACGACGGCGCCACCCATGCGCCCATTCGGAATGCCCGATGGCCGAGCCGCTCGTCCCAGACACCGGGACTGCAGAAGAACGCTGATGGATCGGTGGACGTCTACTTCGGGCCCAAGCCACCGGTCGGCCAAGAGTCGAACTGGGTTCCCACGAGCACCGATGGTGGGTTCGAGGTGCTCTTCCGCTTCTACGGCCCCGAAAAAGCGCTGTTCGAGAAGACGTGGCGGTTGCCGGACATCGAGAAGGTCTAAGAGCGTCGCCAGCACGGAATCAGTTCGTAGGTTTTGCCACCGTGGACCGAGGCGTCGGCCAGACCGATGTGTCCGGAGCGAGCGAGCTTCCCATCGGAGATTGGAGCAAACGGCGTTGTATGGCCGCTGCGAGACAATTCCCACCGAGCCTGGCCGCCGGTGGCCGGCACACTGGAGAAACGAGACAGATTGACGAGCGCTTCGATGCTCCCAAGTCTGTGTTCCCCCCTCTTCCAAGACATTCATACGCAAGTTGCGTATACTAGATGAAGTGGAGTTCCTCGAGGCGCCCACGTTTACGAGGCTTGTCGGGGACCATCTGGGGGACGATGAGTATCGAGCGTTGCAGCTGTTCCTGGCCGGCGATCCGGAGGCAGGCGATGTCATGCCTGGCACCGGCGGCTTTCGCAAGCTGCGGTGGGCCGATCGGCGTCGAGGCAAGGGCAAGCGTGGTGGCCTCAGGGTGATCTACTACTATCTTTCGGCAGATGCTCAGATCTGGCTGATGACTCTCTTCGACAAGGACGAAATGGCCGACCTGAACGCCGCTGAGAAACGGGCTTTGAAGGCGGCTCTCGAGGCCGAACTTTCCCGGCGTGCTGCGCGGCGCCGGCTACGAAGGAAATGATCTATGGCAGCGAAGAAGCGACTGGCGGCTCGACGGAAGCGCAGCCTCTTCCGAGAGCTCATGTCGGGTGTGGAAGCTATGCGGGATCACCGCGAAGGGCGGCTCACTTTGAAGACAACGGAGGTGCAGCCCATCACGGTTCCACCAATCGACGGGGACGTCGTTCGCGAGACGCGCGAGGCGCTCAAAATGTCGCGCCACGTGTTCGCGTTTAAGATTGGCGTGAACCCGCGCACTCTCGAGCGGTGGGAACAGGGACGTAGCAAGCCGAACGAACAGGCCGCTGCCTTGATTTGGCTGGTGCGGAAATACCCTGACACCCTGAAGAGGTTGGAGTCGCTGGCGGCTTCAGCTTGAGTCTCCGTTTACCCTCAAAGCTCCGGCTGAGGATCGGTGCACGCGGCGTACTTCGCAGCTTCACCGCCACACCCGCAACCATCTGTGTTTGGTGGCAGGCGTCGTCAGCGACGGTGCGGAACGAGTCGCTTCAACTCCTCCACCCAGTTCTGGACGACGACAATTCTGGCTGGCCCGGCCGACTGGTCGGGGCTCGCTACCGGTTTGAGCATGAGGAAACGCAGGCCGTCCGGCGACACATCGTACGTGCGAGGGCTACTGTTGCCGACTCCGCCAAAGTACGGGCGCTTGAGTACCTTGGTCGGCATACCCGCGATCCATTTCCGCCCAGGCTCCACCGACACACCGATGAGCGTGCCATCGGGCGCCAGGTAGAAGAGCTCGCGACCGTTCCGACTCCAGAGCGGCTGCGAGCCTCCCCCGTGGACACCTGCGCCTTGCTCTCGTTCGCGTTCGGAAAAGGTCGCACGTAGATCTGGGACGGTCCCGAATCGTTTGAGTCGTACGCAAGCCACCGATTGTCAGGGGAGATCGCGCCGTTCTGTTCGATCTGCGCTGTTTGGATGACCGGCCGCACGCGTCGGTCGTTGCCCAGCGTGAGCATCATCAAATCGGCGCCTTCCATAAACAGGACGCGTGTGCCATCCGCGACGACCGACGAGGGGCGCTGCACATTCGGGCTGTCGATTAGTAGGCGCTCCGCCGTACCCGTTCCGTCTGCTGCGTGCCAGAACAGGGACCCGAGTACGCTTCCCGCTTGAGAACTAAACAGCAGCCGGTGTCCATCCGGCATCCACACTGGCGATCGGTCCGACCCAGGATCGGTCGTGACCCGCGTGAGCGTTTTGCGCGTCAGATCCCAAACCCAGATGTCGTGATCCTGGTCCTCGATCTCCAGCGCCACATGCCTGCCATCCGGCGACAGGCGCGTAGCGACATAGGGACGCGCCGGGGCCGCAATCACCTCTTCTTGGCCGTGGCGATCGACCCATACCAGCGTCCGCGGTGCTGCCTCCGTACCGCCAATGACGTACGCCAACGTACCATTCCGAGCGACATCGAACTCAGCCGTGGCGGTCGGCAAGGTCACGACGTGCGACACGACCGGACTCGCTGTGCCCTTCGTCTGCAGGTTCGCCAAATCGAACGCAACCGCCCACAGAGCACCGCCCGCCACGTACACGAGATGGCCGCTCGACACGTACTGTGCCTGGCTGGCCCCTCGAACCAGCGTCCTCCACGTACCGGCGGCCATCTCGAGTATTGCTACCTGCGAGGCATCGATGCCGCCGGCCGACGAAGTGATTGTGAACAGCACCGCCCGACACCGAATCATCGTCAGGCGACTCTGTTCGGAAGAGCGGTAGACGCTCCTGAAGGTAGGCGTCGAGCGTCGCGAGTAGCCTCGGGTCCGTCATGCGGCGACCACGCAGAGGTGCGTCGCCTTGCAATTGCCCGCACGTCTTCGAGTTGGCCTAGCCCCAAATCTTTCTCACGTTATCTGTTTAGCTCTTGCGTGGCATGGTGCGTTGTCCGTCTACGAACGTGTTCCCGCCACAAGCGTTTGGTACTGGTGGTCGCGCCGACGGTCGCGCCGACGCTTGCGTTCTTCTTTGAGTGCTGCGTCGGCGATCTTGGCGCAGATCTCCGCGACGTCTTCGGACGTATGAACCTGGTGTTCCCCTATCAGTCCCCCGAGAGCCGCCGTGAAACACCGCAACCAGACCTCGTGGTCAGTGTCACTGTCATGTTTCATTGTCATATTGTTACCCCTCCGCATGCAGCAGCGTCATTCTGTGAGCGAACAGACGTCACTGCATCGGGCCATCGACTCGCCAGCACATCATGCGCCCACGAACCCGAACACTTCAACCCGGACTGTTTCGCGAATCTGCAGACGGCGTATGTCCCGCCGTGGCTGTCAGCGATTCGGATACAGGACCTCCACCGATACTCGCGAACTCGATTCTCGGCATCGCGAATACACGGTCAGATCACGGATCGGGGCCGCACAATCTGATTCGTCCATGAGGCGCCCGGCAGGTAGGGCCGTCCCGTTCAGTGCGTGCCAGCACGAAAACGGAACGACTCGGTGGTGAGCACGTTCTCACCAAGCCGTCAGGTTACCAGTAGCGCTAAATGAGGTCTCCGGGTGCCTTACTGGTTGACTCTGCTGCCGCCCGGAGCCTGATCCGCATGGCGGCATTCATGCGACGGCCGTGCCCTCGAAGAATGATGGCACGAGCGAACTGAGGTCACCGGTTTCCGGTGACCTCGTTGCGTCTTGGCTTGCACTCGAGTGGGTCAGGACGATGCCCTCGATCAGAAACT
>JBKPCD010000032.1:0-14206 GCA_046727175.1 Acidobacteriota bacterium
ACTTTGCCCGAGGCTTCTCGGCCCGCGAGGCCCTTGGCATCTGCAGGAAAGGTCGGCAGGTTGCGGTCCCACCCAGCGGGAAGCTCGCGGCGTTGCAGTTGTTCAACCTCGGACGCAAGCTCCGGATAGCGTTTTTGGTATGCGCTGAACAGCTGCGTCCACTGCCGCCGCGCCTCTGCGCCGCGTTCTCCGACGCCTCCAGCGAAGTGCTCGTAGACGCCATCGGGCACGAGGAATTTCGCGTCTTCGGGCCATCCGTAGGCGCGCTTCGCAAGACGGATTTCCTCGTCGCCGAGCGGCTCACCATGGGCTTCTGATGTGTCTTGCTTGTGTGGCGAACCGTAGCCGATATGGCTGTCGAGAATGATGAAGGTTGGCCGGCCCTTCGTCTTCCGGAACACCTCCAGGGCCTGCTCGATGCGATCGATGTCGTTGGCATCGCCCACACGCAGGACATTCCATCCGTAAGCGATGAAACGTGTCGCGACGTCCTCGGTGAACGCGATGCGCGTGTGCCCCTCGATCGTGATGTGGTTGTTGTCGTACACCCAGCACAGATTGTCGAGACCCAGATGGGCCGCCAGCGATGCCGCTTCGGATGCAACGCCTTCCATCAAGCAGCCGTCGCCGCACACCGCGTAGATGTTGTAGTCAAAGATCTGGAAGCCGGGCTGGTTGTAGCGAGTCGCGAGCCACTTCTGAGCGATCGCCATTCCTACGCTGGTGGCAACCCCCTGGCCGAGCGGGCCGGTCGTCGTCTCGACACCCGAGACCCAGTGGTACTCGGGGTGACCGGGAGCCTTGCAGTCAAGCTGTCGGAAATGCCGGATGTCGTCGAGCGTCACCGACGGTTGCCCGAGCCGCTCATACTCTGCATTCACCGCCTGCGTCTTGGTCAAGTGGAGCACGGACCAGAGCAGCATCGAGGCGTGACCGTTGGAGAGCACGAAGCGATCGCGGTTGGGCCAGATCGGATCCTGCGGATCGAAGCGCATCACCCGATTCCAGATCGTGTAGACCAGGGGCGCGAGTGCCATCGGCGTGCCCGGGTGTCCCGACTTGGCCTGCTGAACCGCATCAATTGACAGCGTGCGAATGGTGTTGATGCACAGTTGATCGATTTGCGCCCCAGTCACTGGTTCCGCAACGTGCGTGGTACTCATGTGTTCTCCTATCGCATTCAGATCTGCCGTTCACTGCATCGGTGCATCAGCCAGAGGTCCGCATGGGGTTATCTCTCGAGCGCCTTGGTCTGGTGTCCGGTGCTGATCGCTTCCGGTTCCAGTGACGCGACCTTACGCAGTCGCCGGAGATGGCGCTCGGCCTGACTGAACTCCGCCGCCAGAAAGGCTTCGACCAGGTCCCAGGCCACGAAAGCTCCCACCGTCCGGCCGCCCATGCAAATGATGTTCATGTGGTCGTCCTCGACGCCTTGTCGAGCCGAGAAGTGGTCGTGCACGAGCCCCGCACGTACCCCCGCGACTTTGTTTGCACAGACCGACGCGCCGACGCCGCTGCCGCAGACCGCCAGGCCACGTTCCACCGTTCCCGTCGCGACAGCTTCGGCAAGCGGAATGACGAAGTCGGGATAGTCATCGCCAGGTTTCAATTCATACGCCCCGAAATCCACGACTTCGTGGCCTGCCGCCCGGAGCTGCGCGACCAATTCTTCCTTCAAGCCAAACCCACCATGATCGGTGGCGATTCCTACGCGCATGTCGTCCTCCCGTTCGTTTCAGGCGCTCGTCTGTCCTGCAGCGCCGCGGTCGGCCAGCACGAGAGCTTGTTCGCGGCGAATCCGCCCAGCGGGGATCGAGTGATCGCCATCGCGCAATCGACGGAGCATTGCCGCCTTTTCACTTCCCGTCACCACCCACAGGACGCGCCGCGCGCGATTGAGCGTCGGATACGTCAACGTCATCCGGCGCCGGCCTTGGTAGACTCCCGTCACCGCGACATCCCGGTCGGTCACGTCGACCACCGGATCACCGGGCACCAGGGACGCCGTGTGGCCGTCGGGACCGAGACCGAGGTGGACCAAATCGAGCAGCGGAGGCGAGCCGGCGATCTCGCGAAGAACCCCTTCGTACTGCGTGGTTGCAGCGTCGAGATCAGGCCATTCGACGGGCATGGCATGGACCTGCTCCGCGCTCAACGGCGCATGCTGAAGCAAGCTTTCCTGCAGGTGGAGCAGGTTCCGGTCAGGGTCTCCTGCGGGGGCCACGCGCTCGTCGACCTGCACCACATGGACGCTCTTCCAGGGAACCTCTTCGCCCGCCAAGGCTCGCAGCATGATCCAGGGAGTGTGGCCACCGCTGACAGCCATGAGGAAACGGCCACGCGCAGCAACCGCCGCCCGAGCGTCCGCAGCGATTGTCGCTGCCGCCGCTCGCGCGACGGCCGCAGCATCATCGAACAAGTCGAGCTTCATCGGCTTCTTCTTCTGTTCTCGGTTGATCAACGCGCCAGTCTTCCTGGTCCGGAACGGCGGGGTTGTGCCAGCCCCCGGCGGGCAACACCCGCTGGTCGACCTCCTTAGGCCCCCACGACGCTTTGTCGTATTCGTAGATCGGCGTGGCCACTTTCAGCACCGGATCGACGATGCGCCAAGCTTCCTCGACATAATCCTGCCGGGCAAAGAGCGTGGCGTCTCCCGCCATCGCGTCGCCCAGCACGCGCTCGTACGCGTCCATGGCCTCCGGGCTGGGATGACGGCTCGCCACCATTTCCACCGACTCGCCCTTCAACGCGTCCCCCTGAGCCATGACGGTCGCGCCTACGGCGATCGTTATTTCGGGACTGATTCGAAACCGCAGATGGTTTTGTGACAACGCGCCCTCGCGAATGACGGTCGGTGGCTTGCGGAAGCGGCCAATGACCTCCGTGCACGTGACGGGTAGATTCTTTCCTGCCCGGATGTAGAAGGGCACGCCCTTCCAACGCCACGAATCGACGTGCAACTTGAGCGCGGCAAACGTTTCCGTCCGTGAATCGGGAGCGACTCCATTCTCTCGGCGGTAACCGCGGAACTGCCCGCGGACGACATCGCTGGCTTCCAGTGGTGGAATCGCCTTGAGCACCTTGACCTTCTCGTCGCGAATGGTTTCGCTGTCAGTGCGCACCGGAGGCTCCATTGCCAGGTTGCACAGGACCTGGAACAGGTGGTTCTGGATTACATCGCGAATGGTGCCGGTTTGATCGTAGAACCCGCCTCGTCCCTGGACGCCGAAGTCCTCCGCCATCGTGATTTGCACGCTCTCGATGAAGTTGCGGTTCCAGAACGGGTCCATGAACGCGTTGGCAAACCGGAACACCATGACGTTGTTCACCGGCCGCTTGCCGAGATAGTGGTCGATGCGGAAGATCCGGGACTCGGGAAATGCCGCGTGCAGACGTCGATTGAGCTCCTGCGCCGAGGCCAGGTCGTTTCCAAAGGGCTTCTCGATGATCACGCGTGCGTCCTGCGCGGAGCCCGACTTCACGAGCTGGTCGACCACCGTTCCGAACAGCAACGGTGGGATGGCCAGATAATGGGCCGGCCGCTGCGCGCCGTCGAGCTCCTTGCGGATCGCCGCGAAGGTCGCGGGATCGTTGTAATCGCCATCGACGTAACGCAGGAGCCCGTTGAGCGTGCCGAAGGCCACCGGGTCAACGCCGCCGTGCGTCCCGACGCTGTCGTGCGCCCGCGCCTGAAGCTGTTCGAGAGTCCAACCGGCCTTCGCCACGCCGATGACCGGGACTTTGAGATGGCCTCGTTTGGCCATGGCGTGCAGCGCCGGAAAGATCTTCTTGTAGGCGAGATCGCCCGTGGCGCCGAAGAACACCAGGGCGTCCGAAGCGGAATCACTCATGGCACACTCCTTCTCTCCGGCGGCTATTTCGCGACCGCTTTCTCCAGGTGTCCGCCGAACCCGTAGCGCATTGCTGACAGCAATCTGGCTTGATAGTCCGCCTCACCTCGCGAGCTGAATCGCTGGTAGAGCGCGGCGGAAAGAACGGGCACGGGGACGGCTTCGTCCACGGCAGCCTTGATCGTCCACCGGCCTTCGCCCGAGTCCGAGACCCGGCCGGCGAACTCGGACAACGCGGGATCTTTCACGAGCCCTGCCGCCGTCAGGTCCAGCAACCACGACGCGATCACGCTGCCCCGTCGCCATACCTCCGTGATGTCACGGAGATTCAAGTCGTACTGGTAGTGCTCGGGGTCACGCAGCGGCGTCGTCTCGGCGTCGATCGCGTGCTGTTCCTTGCCGACATTCGCGTCGCGCAGGATGCTGAGCCCTTCGGCGTAGGCAGCCATGAGGCCATATTCGATGCCGTTGTGGACCATCTTCACGAAGTGGCCGGCACCGCTGGGACCACAGTGCAGGTACCCACGTTCGGCGGTGCCGTCCAACTTCTCGCGTCCTGGCGTGCGCGTCACGTCGCCGAGACCCGGCGCGAGCGTCGAGAAGATCGGATCGAGCTGCTTGACGACGTTGGTTTCGCCACCGATCATCATGCAGTAGCCGCGTTCGAGGCCCCACACGCCACCGCTCGTCCCGACGTCCACGTAGTGGAGACGTTTCGCCGCGAGCTCCTTGCCGCGCCGGATGTCATCCACGTAATAGGAATTGCCGCCGTCGATCAGGATGTCTCCCGCCTCGAGATGGCGTAGGAGGTCGTCGATCGTCTCGTCCACGACCGCCGCCGGGACCATGAGCCAGATGGCGCGCGGTTTTTCGAGCTTCTGCACGAGGTCCGAAAGCGAGGATGCTCCGGTCGCTTTCTCTCGGACCAAGTCGGTCACGGCGGCCGTCGATCTGTCGAAAACAACGCACCGGTGGCCTCCCTTCAGGAGCCGCCGGACCATGTTTGCGCCCATCCTTCCGAGACCAATCATTCCAAGTTGCATGAAAATCACTCCTCTCTTGTCATGAAGACACGTAGAGCACGGGCGCCTGTGCCGTCTTACGCGTCGATCGCGTGAGACTGCGCCAGAGGGCGCGCTATCGCCGCACTGCGCGGTGCGAGTCTGTTCAGCGATCACGCGGGCGTCGTTGGCACGCCCAAACGTTCCCCGTCCGTTCGACGCAAAACGTCGTCAAACCGACGAGGGTTGTTCCAGCCGCTCGAGGCTCGATTGCAGTCGCCGCATCGCAGCGGCAACCGTGTCGCGCTCGCCGAAAACCGACGTTCCTGCCACGAGGACGTTGGCTCCGGCGGCAACCACCAGCGGCGCCGTGTCCGCGTCGATGCCGCCGTCCACCTCCACATCGCACCGCGCCTGGGTCTGCTCGATCATTTGCCGGACGCGCCGTATCTTTGGCAGGGTCGTGGACAGGAACTGCTGATGCCCGAAACCAGGGTCGACCGTCATGACCAACACCTGCTCGATCTCCGGCAGGACTTCCTCCAGCACCGCCGCCGGGGTCGCCGGGTTGATGACGACGCCGGCACGCTTCCCCAGTGCCTTGATGCCGTGTATTGTCCGGTGCAAATTACTGTTTCCCTCCCAGTGAACAAGAAACGAATCGGAGCCGGCCTCGACGAACTCGTCGAGAAAGACGTCCGGGTCCGAGACCATCAGGTGCGTCTCGAGCGGCAGACGCGTCACTCGACGAAGCGACTGGACGATCGCCGGGCCCATGGAGAGATTGGGCACGAAGTGTCCGTCCATCACATCGACGTGGATGCGGTCCGCTCCGGCCCGCTCCGCCTCGGCCACCTGCTGACCCAAACGAGCGAAGTCAGCAGCGAGAATTGAAGGCGCAAGTTTTACGCTCATGTGTTGGACGCCTCGAAGATGCTGTGAATGGATGCATCCAGCAGGGCGTTGTACTCCACGTCGGATTGCCCGACCGACAGCCCTTCGACCAGCGCTCGCGAAAAGCTCGCCACGATGCCGTGATTCCTCCGCAAGCGCTCGTTGGCTTCGTCGCGCGTATAACCGCCCGACAGCGCGACCACTCTCACGACCTTGGGATGGCTGACGCATTCGGCGTACAGGTTGTCTTTTTCCGGTAGGGTGAGCTTGAGCATGACCAGCTCACCCGCACGCAGTGCATCGAGCTCCTCGAGGATGGCCGCTTTGAGCAATGCTTCGGCCTTCGCTTTTTCCGGAGAGTGAATGTCCACCTCCGGCTCGACGATCGGCACGAGGTCCGCGTCAATGATCTGGCGAGCGGCTTCGAACTGCTGGGTCACGATGTCCTTGATGCCCGCGCTGTTGGCCTGCTTGATGACCGAGCGCATCTTGGTTCCGAAGATGCGCTTTGCTTTGGCCCTGTCGAGCAGCGCAGCAAGGTCGGGTATCGGCTTCATCAACTGGACGCCGCTTTTCTCCGCCGCCACACCCTTGTCCACCTTTAGAAACGGCACAATCCGTTTCACATTCCACAGATAGTTCGCGGTCGGCTGCCCCTCGATTTCCCGGTCCATCGTGTTCTCGAACAGGATGGCGGCAAGAATCCGGTCCCCGGTGAAGCGGGGGCTGGTGATGATGCGCGTGCGCATCTGATGCACGATCGCAAACATCTCGTCCTCGCTGGACCACGCATCTTCCTTGATTCCGTAGTCACGAAGCGCGTGGGGCGTGCTGCCGCCACTTTGATCCAGCGCCGCGATGAAGCCGGGATGCGTCTTCATCTTCCGCAGTTGTTCTTCGAAGGTGCCCGCCTCGACGGACACCACGTGCCTGGCAGAATCGAGCGTCATTGCACTGCACCCTTTCGCATCCGGTAGCGACGGATTAAGTTGTTGGTCGAGCTGTCGTGGCCAAGGGCGGGTGTCGTCTTGCTCTCGAGCTCCGGGATGATCCGCTGCGCCAGCACCTTGCCAAGCTCCACCCCCCACTGGTCGAACGAGTTGATCTGCCAGATGGTGCCCTGGGTGAACACGGCGTGCTCGTACAGCGCGACCAACTTGCCAAGGACTTCCGGCGTGAGTCGATCGGCGAGGATCGTGTTCGACGGACGATTGCCCTCGAATACCCGGTGCGGAACGAGCCAGTCCGGCGACCCCTCGGCCGTGACTTGTTGCGATGTCTTCCCGAAGGCGAGCGCCTCCGTCTGGGCCAGCGCGTTCGCCAGCAGCATGTCGTGATGCCGGCCGAGCGGGTTCAGCGGCTCGACGAACGCGATGAAGTCACACGGAATGAGATTCGTTCCCTGATGGATCAACTGGTAAAAGGAGTGTTGGCCGTTGGTTCCAGGCTCCCCCCAGTAAATCGGTCCAGTCGGGTATGTGACTTCGGTGCCTTCGAGCGTGACGTGCTTGCCATTACTCTCCATCGTCAGCTGCTGCAGATAGGCTGGAAATCGCTTCAGGTACTGCTCGTAGGGCAAGACCGCAACGGTCTGCGCGCGAAAGAATCCGGTGTACCAGACGCCCAGGAGACCCATGAGCACCGGCAGGTTCCGATCGAACGGGGCGGTGCGGAAATGCTCGTCCATCTGGCGGAAGCCATCGAGGAGCGCCCGGAAGTTGTCGGGGCCGATCGCCAGCATGGTCGAGAGCCCAATCGCCGAGTCCATGGAGTAGCGCCCGCCGACCCAATCCCAGAACCCGAACATGTTGGCAGTGTCGATGCCGAACTTCGCGACTTCCGCGGCGTTCGTCGACACCGCGACGAAGTGCCGGGCGACCGACTTTTCATCGCCTCCGAGACCCGCGAGCGACCAGGCCCGAGCCGAGTGCGCATTCGTCATGGTCTCGAGCGTCGTGAACGTCTTGGACGAGACGATGAAGAGTGTTTCCGCGGGATCGAGATCGCGGACCGCTTCGACGAAGTCAGTACCGTCGATGTTGGACACGAACCGGAACGTCATGGCGCGATCGCTGTACAGCTTCAGCGCCTCGAACGCCATGACCGGTCCGAGGTCTGAGCCGCCGATGCCGATGTTGATGACGTTACGAATGCGTTTGCCGGTGTGTCCTTTCCACGCCCCAGTCCGAACGCGGTTGGAGAACTCGGACATCCTCTCGAGCACGCTGTGGACCTGAGGTACGACGTTTTCGCCATCGACGAGGATCGATGCGTCCTTGGGTGCGCGCAGAGCGACGTGCAGGACGGCTCGGTTCTCCGTGACATTGATTTTGTCTCCCCGGAACATGGCATCGATTCGCGATCGCAGGCCCGATTCCTCCGCCAGTTCGATGAGAAGGCGGAGCGTGTCGTCCGTGATTCGATTCTTGGAATAGTCGAGGAATACCCCCGCATCCTCGACGGTCATCCGCTCCCCCCGCGTGGCGTCAGTGGCGAAGAGATCTCGCAGATGCCGTGTTCGGATCTTCTCGTGATGGGTCGAGAGAGCCTTCCAGGCCTTGCGTTCAGTCAACGGTGCTATGTGCCGGTTCTTGTCGAGTGTTCGCGCGGTTGTTGCCATTCTCGTACTCCTGTCGCCTGAACATGTTCAAACTGCCTCGCCGCCGCTCCACAACGGTGTCATTCTCGAGACGGTCGACCGTACCCGTCATCCGGCGACTGCGGCTTTGAGCGCACGGCTCTTGGACGCGATGACCGCCATCAGCTCGTTCCACGAGTTGACGAACGATTTGGCGCCTTCATCCTGGAGCCGTGCGGCCAGTGCGTCGACATCGATGCCGGCCTTGGCGAACTCGGCGATGACCTCCTCGCAATCGCCGCCGTCAGCCGGCAGGCTCGGCCCCCACTCACCGTGCTCAGCGTAGGCCTTCAACGTGCCCTCGGGCATCGTGTTGACGGTGAAAGGCGCGGCCAGGGCTTTGATGTAGAGGATGTCGGATGCCTTGGGATCCTTGGTTCCCGTGCTCGCCCACAACAGCCGTTGCGGACGCGCCCCGGTGTTGAAGATGCGCTGCCACTGCGGAGAGCCGAGCAAGGTACGGTATGCCTCGTACGTGCGTTTGGCGATGGCGATACCGAGTTGGTCGCGCAGTGATTCGGACACCTTGCCGGCGACGGCGGTGTCCCAACGGCTGATGAACACCGAGGCCACCGAACCGACGGTGGGTGGAAGGCCGGCGTCGATGCGGCGCTCGACCCCGCGCAGGAATGCCTCGGCGGCCGCCACGTACTGCTCGCGAGAGAACAACAGCGTGACGTTGACGGGAACCCCAGCAAAGATTGCCTCCTCGATCGCCGGCAAACCTTCCTTCGTGCCGGGAATCTTGATGAACAGGTTGTCTCGCCCCGCCTGTGCATGCAGGGTCTTGGCTGCTTTCACGGTGCTGGCCGTGTCGTGCGCCAGCAAGGGCGAGACTTCCAATGACACCCAGCCGTCCACACCCTCCGTCTGGTCATGGATTGGCCTGAACAAGTCGGCCGCCCGAGTGAGGTCCTCCAGCGCCAGCTCGAAGAAGAGCGCCTCGCCCGATTTGCCTTTGCTCAACTTCTCGCGAATCGTCGCGTCGTAAGCCGTGCTGTTCTTGATCGCGTGGTCGAAGATCGTCGGGTTCGAAGTAAGTCCGGTGACCGATAAGTCCCGGATGTAGTGCTCGAGCGTCCCTCGATCCAGCAGATCGCGTGTGATGTTGTCGAGCCAGATGCTCTGGCCCATATTGCGAAGCGCTTGGGTCGCCTTCATTACGTCACCTCTTCCTCGTGTTTCCTGGCCCGAAAGCGATGCAGACACGACATCGTCAAGAGATGTGCCTCACGCCTGGATCGTGGCGGATCCGTGTCGTTCGTAGTCGGGACGCAATTCGGCCTTTATCAATGTTCCAGGTTGAGTGGTTCGACCGACTCTCAGACGGTTCGCGCCCCTGGTCAGATCACGCAAGGGTTCGAAGGCCGAATCGGACAGCATTTCGTCCGTGCACCGCCATCCCCAGTTCCCGTCGGTGCGTCCGGGAACGTTCATTCGCGCGTCGCTTCCGAGATTCAGCACATCCTGCAATGGTGCTATCGCAAGAGCTGCCACGGAAGACCACGCCAGCCCCATCAAGGCGGGTGCAGCGTCGCTGCTCGCGCCACCTTGTCGATTCAGGTATGTCCACAAGGTCTGTCGCTGATCGTCCGGCAACTCCTCGAACCACCCGCGCGTCGTGGGGTTGTCATGGGTGCCCGTGTAGACCACCGCGTTCGTCATGTAGTTGCGTGGAAGGTGCGGGTTGTCGCTGTGTCCGTCGAAACCGAATTGGAGGACACGCGTTCCCGGCAGGTGGAACGTGTCCCGGAGCGCGAGGACGTCCGGCGTGATCAGGCCCAGGTCTTCGACGATGAACGGCAAAGCTCCGAGCTCTCTGTGGACGGCCCTGAGCACCTCGGCGCCTGGCGCTGGAATCCAGTTTCCGGACTGCGCGGTCGCCGCGCCGCTCGGCACATACCAGGCCGCCGCGAACCCACGGAAGTGATCCAGTCGAATCACGTCAACATGGGCCAACAGCGCGCGCAACCGGTCGATGCACCATCGATAACCGTCTTGTTGGAGCGCCGACCAGTCATAGACGGGGTTCCCCCAGAGTTGTCCCTGGGCGGTGAAATAATCGGGAGGCACTCCGGCCACGAAGCGCGGCCGATGCCGGTCGTCCAACAGAAAGAGCTCCGGGTTGGCCCACACGTCGCTCGAGTCGGGAGAGACGAAGAAGGGTAGGTCACCAATCAAGCCCACACCGTTGCGATGGGCGTAGGCTTGCAGGCGCTCGGCCTGGCGGAACAGGAGGAACTGGGCAAAACACGCTCGACCGATCGGTTCCGCAAGCTCGCGCCGCACGCGCTCGAGCGCCGCCGGCTCGCGGTGGACCAACTGCGTCGACCACTCGAGGTAATAGGCCCCGTTGAATCTGGTTTTCAGCGCTCGAAAGAGCGCGTAATCCTCGAGCCAGCGCGACTGCATCTCGCGGAACCGTTCGAATGCCGGCCGCAGATCAGCGCGCGCGCCACCATTGAAGTTGACCCAGGCCGTTTCGAGCAGCCGGCGTTTGAATGGAATCACCGCGGCGTAATCGACGACGTTTGCTGGAAACGACTGGTGCCCGCAGTCCATCGGTCGAAGCAATTCATCCTCGATCAGCCAATCGGGACTGATGAGGAGTTCGTTACCGGCGAAGGAAGACAGGGATTGATATGGCGAGTTGGCGTAGCCAGTAGGTCCGAGCGGAAGCGCCTGCCACCAACCCTGGCCGGCTTCGCGAAGCCGCTCGATCCACGAGAGCGCCGCGGGTCCGATGTCGCCAACGCCGTACGGCGAAGGCAATGACGTAACGTGCAAGAGCAGGCCAGATGCCCGGTAGTCCTGAGGAAACGGCGGCCGCGTGACGATGTCGGAGCTCATGGCCGCCCTCTCGATGCATCCAGCGCGCTGGACACAATTTTCCGAGCCTCTGTCACGATCGCATTCAGGTGCGACTCGTCTTTGAAGCTTTCGGCGTAGATCTTGTAGATGTTCTCCGTTCCCGAAGGCCGAGCCGCAAACCAGCCGTTCTCGGTCACGACCTTCAAGCCATTGATCGGGGCATTGTTGCCAGGAGCGCGGGTCAGTTTGGCGGTGATGGGTTCGCCAGCCAGGCTCGACTCCTCAACGGCCTCCGGCGACAACGCCTTCAGACTTGCTTTCTGGTCCGGCGTGGCGGGCGCGTCGATGCGCGTGTAATAGGGCACCCCGAACTGGCGTGTGAGCTCTCGATAGTGCTCGCCCGGATCCTTCCCAGTACGAGCGGTGATCTCCGCCGCCAGCAGGTCCATGATCGGCCCGTCCTTGTCGGTGGTCCACACGGTGCCGTCCAGCCGCAGAAAGCTCGCCCCGGCGCTCTCCTCGCCCCCGAAGCAGCAGGTTCCCTCGAGCAATCCCGGGACGAACCACTTGAACCCCACGGGCACTTCGGATAGCGGGCGCCCCAAATGAGCGACCACCTTGTCGATCATGCGACTGCTGACCAGCGTCTTGCCGACGGCGGCTTGCGTCGGCCACGTTGGGCGATGCGTCAGCAGATAACGGATGGCGACCGCGAGATAGTGATTGGGGTTCATCAATCCGCTGGAGGGCGTGACGATCCCATGCCGGTCGGAGTCCGGGTCGTTGCCGAAGGCCACGCGGTAGGCGTCCTTGAGCCGCACGAGCCCGGCCATGGCATAAGGGCTCGAGCAATCCATGCGAATCACGCCGTCGTGATCAACCGTCATGAAGGAGAATCTCGGGTCGATCGCGGAGTTGACGACCGTGATATCCAATCCGTATATCGCGTTGATCGGCTCCCAATAGAATCTCGCAGCACCTCCAAGCGGATCGACGGCAAGCTTGAGGCCGGCCCCGCGAATGACGTCCATGTCGACGACGTTTCCGAGGTCGCGGACGTAGGGGAGGATGTAGTCCTCCTGGTGCGTGTTCGATGACTTGATGGCGGCGGCGAAGGCGACGCGCCTGACGTCGACATTTCTGCTTCGCAGGAGCTCGTTGGCGCGATCCTCAACCCACCGCGTCACATCCGTGTCGGCCGGGCCGCCTCCGATCGGGTTGTATTTGAAGCCGCCATCCTCAGGAGGATTGTGAGAAGGGGTAATCACGATGCCATCGGCAAGGTGCTCGGTACGGCCGCGGTTGTAGAGGAGGATGGCCCGCGAAATCACCGGCGTTGGAGTCACGCCGTCGTCTCGTTGGATGACCGTCTCCACGTTGTTGCCCGCGAGGACCTCGAGCGCGGTGCGTTGCGCTGGACCGGACAGCGCGTGCGTGTCCTTGCCCATGTAGAGCGGGCCGTCAGTACCCTGATTGCGCCGGTAGTCGCAGATGGCTTGAGTAATCGCCAGAATGTGCGCTTCGGTGAAACTGCCACGGAACGGCGAGCCCCGGTGGCCACTGGTCCCGAAACTGACCATCTGATTGGCATCGCCCAGGTCCGGCTTGCGCTCGAAATATTCGCGTTCGAGCCGTGACACGTCGACCAACATCTCCGGTGGGGCAGGGCGGCCAGCCAGAGGCGAGATGCTCGACGCCGCGTAGGTGTCTACGACACGGGGCATGGCTTCACGTCCCAGATGTCCTTCGCGTATTCGGCGATCGCACGGTCGCTGGAGAACTTTCCAGACGCTGCGACATTCAGAATGGCTTTGCGTACCCACGCATCCGGATCGCTGGACAACTCACGCAGCCGCCGGTCCGCGTCGAGATAGGACGTCAGATCCGCCAGGTGCATGTAATGGTCCCCATGCACCAACAACATCTCGAGTAGCGGAGCGAACATACCTGGTTCGGAGCGGCTGAAATGATCGGACCCAATCAAATCCAGGGCGGCGCGTGTCTCTGACTCGTGTTCGTAGTGCCAGCGCGGGTTGTACCACGCGCGGCTGCTGGCGACCTGCTCCGCTGTGAGGCCGAACAGGAAGAAGTTCTCCTCGCCTGCCTCTTGCGCCATTTCGATCGTCGCGCCGTCGCGCGTGCCGACCGTCAATGCGCCGTTCATCATGAACTTCATGTTGCTCGTCCCGCTGGCTTCGTAGCCCGCGGTCGAGATCTGGTTCGAGATGTCGCTCGCCGGGATCAGCCGCTCCGCCAGCGAGACGTCGTACTCCGGGAGGAACAGAACCTTGAGCCGACCTCGCATCGCCGAGTCGGCATCGATGGTGTCGGCAATGTTCTCGATCAGTTTGATGATGAGTTTGGCGGCCCTGTAGGCGGGAGCCGCCTTGCCGGCGAAGAAGAACGTCCGTGGCGGCATCTCGCCACTCGGATTCTCACGCAGTCGGTTGTAGAGCACGACGACGCGCAGTGCGTTGAGCAGCTGCCGCTTGTATTCGTGAATGCGCTTGATGTGGCAATCGAAGATGGCATCGGGATCGACCGACTGGCCCGATGCGCCCTTGAGCCAGGTCACGAACTGAGACTTCGCAGTCCGCTTGGCTTTCTTGAAGCTGTCGGCGAAGCTTTTGTCGTCGGCCAGCTGTTTCAGGTTACGGAGTTGGCTGAGATCCGTCAGCCACTTGTCGCCGATGGCGTCGGTAATCGTCCGCGCGAGCGCGGGATTGGCCAACAGCAGCCAGCGCCGCGGTGTGACGCCGTTGGTCTTGTTGCTGAAACGCTCGGGAAACATCTCCGCCAGGTCTTTGACGGTTGTCGTGCGCAGCAACTCCGAATGAATCGCGGCGACACCGTTCGTGCTGTGCGAGCCGACGATCGCGAGGTTGGCCATGCGCACGTGCTTCGATGGTCCCTCCTCGATCAAGCTCACGCGCTGCACGCGCCCATCATCTCCAGGGAACCGGGCGTTGACCGTCTCGAGCAGACGCCGGTTGATCTCGTAAATGATTTCC
>JBKPCD010000033.1:0-16457 GCA_046727175.1 Acidobacteriota bacterium
CGGAACGACCGGCCAGCGCAACGAGACCGCCGACGTTTCCATCGAGCTCGTCGAGCGTGAGCGATCCCTCGCCTTTCGGCGAGCGAAGCTTCATCTGCGTCACGAGGCGGCAGAGATTGCGATACCCCTCGCGTGAGGCGACGAGAACGGGGAGCGTCAACCGCCGGGGCTCGGGATTCGGGGCTCGGGATTCGCGGTTCGAACTTCGTGCCCAGCGGCCAGCGAACCCCGAATCCCGAACCCCGAGCCCCGGATCAGTGCAATCGACGGAGACAGACAGTTCCGATCCGACGATGGCTTTCAGTTTGGCGCGCTTGGCGGCGAGATGAAATCGCGGAATCCCGTACACGCCATCCCGATCGAGCAGCGCAATCGCCGGATACCCGAGCTCCGCGGCGCGGTCGACGAGCGCTTCGGGCAACGAGGCGCCGTCGAGAAACGAAAAGGCGGACGAGGCATGCAGCTCGATATACAAACCGTGTCTCTGTCATTGCCGAATGACGATTGCAGATTGCGGATTGACGGATTGCAAATTGACGATCGGGGAATGGCCAGCTGAATGGGCGCAACAAACACAAGACCATTCCGCAATCCGTCAATCCACAATCCGCAATCCGTCAATCCACAATCTGCATTCCGTCAATCCGCAATCTGCAATCTGCATTCGTCAATCCAGAATGCCTTCTATGAACCACACGCTGGACTGCCGATCGCGAAACAGACGGCACAGCGATCCATCGCTGAGCGCGACGTCCCATTCGTCGCGGTTCCACTCCGTCGACGCGGGATCCCACCACGCGCCCGACGTCCGCCACGGCCCGGCCGATTGCATGACGTGACCGCCAGGCATGCCGCGGCGGTCGATCGCGACGCGAACGGGACGACCGTTCTCGAGAGTGACCCTGATCGCAACCGGAGGGCGGAAGCGACGCAGCACGGGTGCTAGGTGCTCCGCGCCAGGTGCTACGTGCGTGGTGTTTGGTGCAGCGCCTGCGGCCGCGGCGAGCGAGCGAAGCGAGTCGAGCCGGAGCGAGCGGGGGTGGGGCCCCGCGAGCGCTGAGAAATGATGCCTTGTGCCTCGTGCCTCGAGCGCGGTGGCAGACGCCGCCCGCGTGAGATCGAACCGACGCATCTCGAACCCGTCCGGCCGATGCGTGTCGAGCAGCGTCGGCGATCCACAGCGCGACTCGCCGACCAGCGCCCCGAGGCGGGCGGTCAGGGTTGCGATGGTTTCAACCGACGGCACGGCGCGCTCGAGCAGCGAGTACTGAATGACCCGTCCCGGCGCCGGATCGATCTCGAGCGTGACGATGTCGATCGCGGCAGGTGGTGGATGCGACTCGAGACCCAGCAGCAGCAGCGTCCGCAGCACCCGTGCATCGCGCATCGCCGCCGGCAGCTGCAGCATCCGCGCGAACGTCGTCCGATCCACGAGCCGGAGATCCAGCCGGATCGCCGCCGCGCCTCGGTCGGCGCGCTCGAGCGCGGAGGAGAGCGGATCGAGCATCCGCGCCAGGACGAACGACAGCGGCTCGAGCGCGTCGATCGGCCACTCCAGCTCCATCCGCTCGATGAAGCGCGGGACGTCGGGATCAGGCACGAGCGGCCACAAATCCATCCCGCACGCGAGCCGCTGCAGCGCAATCCCGTGCTGACCGAGGCGCGCGGACAAATCGGCCGCGGGCAACGCCGCGAGCTCGCCGAGCGTCTTCAACCCCCAGCGCGCGAGCACGTCGAACGCCCGCGCGTGCAGCTCGGCCTGGACCGACGCCACAGCATTCGCACGCGGACCTGCACCCAGTTCCTGCACGAGCTGTCGCAGGGATTCCAGGGGAACATCGGCGAGCGCCGTCGCCACGTCGCTCGTGACAACTCTTACGCTCGTGGGGCCCCACCCCCACTCGCTCGCGCCTCGGGGCTCGCGGACTCGCCCTCGGCGCGGGCCGCAGGCGCTCGTCAAGGACGGTCGCGCGAGCGTGAACAACAATGCGGCGGTCTGCGTCGGCGCGACGGCCACGTGAATCGCGCGACCCGACGCTGCACCCGCACGTTCGAGCTCCGCGCCAATCTTCGGTGCGTCGCCGAGCAGACGTCCAAGCCCGGCGACATCGAACACCACGCATCGTTCCCCATGCCGCTGGATGCGCGGCGAGAAATCACGCGCGATTGCGAAGATGTCGGTCGGATCATCGGGAGTTCTCAGACACGCAAACAAGAAAGGCGGATGAACCATTGCTGATTGCGGATTGCGGATTGCTGATTGACGGATTGGTGATTGCAGATTGATGGATTGGTGACTGCGGATTGACGGATTGTTCGATTGCATGGGAATGTGACTCCTCATCAACAATCAGTAATCAACAATCCAGTCTTCAACCTGCAATCCGTCAATCTGCAATCCGCACTCAGCAATCGGCCATGTTTCTGGCTCCAATAACCCTCGGCCGCAGCTCGATTGCGTGGAGGAATCGCGCCCGCGACGAGCCGCCGGCCCACACGGCTGGTGAACCGCCAACCAGCCTCTCGATGGCAATCGTGACCCCACCCGGGCTCCGCGCGATGTGCTCGGCGCCAATCAACACGGCTGCCGTCTGACTCCCTTCGATGGCGCGCGAGATGCGCCGCCACGTCGTGAACGGAAGCGCACGCAGCATCGGCGCCGGCACGTCCGCAAGATCGAACGCGACGACGCCGAAGCCGCCCGCCTGGAGGACGAGGTTCATCGCCTTGAGCGCACGCGCGGCGTCGCCGGTCTCGCGGACCCACAACAGTCGCGAGAGATCGAGAGCCGCCGCTGCCGCTGACGCCGGATCGAAACGGTCGTGCGTGTCGATCAGCGCGACCGCCTCCGCGCCCGCGGCTGCCGCCGCGAGCGTGCCGCACAGGACCGCGGATCGTCCCGACGACCGCGCGCCGACGATCTCCGAGAGATGTCCGCGGCGCAGGCCTCCGCCAAGCGCCGAGTCGAGCGAGGCAATCCCGGTCGTGACCCGATCCTCGAATGCCTGCTGGTCTGCTGTTGCCATGTCCCACGGAGCTTCGCTTGTCAGCGTCACATCGAGCTTGCGGGAACGGAGCAGCGATTCGAGATGAGCCCGAGCAGTCATGTGCGGCTTCGCTGTATCAGAGGCTTCGCTGTGTCAGAAGTGAGAAGCTAGAAGCCGGAGCGAATGGGCTCGATCGATCTAGCTTCTAGATTCTAGGATTTTCGCCTTTTATTCGCCTCTGCGTGAGTATAGTGCTCCGCTCGAGGCGAGATCAAGTGCGGTCCTTGTTGCTGTAAATCCCTAGAAGATTGGGCTTACGCCTTAAACCGAGACAGCGGGCGGCGAGAGAGCAACGCACAGGATCGACGTGGACGAATCCGCGTCTAAGATAGCAATCTGCGTGTCTACCCCGGCCGAAAGGAAGCTTCCGCCCGTCTTCGAGGAGCCAGCACCTGCTCAGCTTCGCTGGGCATTTCTCCAGCGTGCGCTGGCCGCATTCACGTATCGCAACTTTCGCGTGCTCTGGTTCGGCGCGTTCACCTCGACGGTCGGAACCTGGATGCAGAAGGTTGCGCAAAGCTGGCTCGTCTTCGACCTGACGAAATCCACGTTTTATCTGGGCCTCGATGACTTCCTCGGCCAGCTGCCCATTCTGCTCTTCACGCTGATCGGCGGCGTCATCGCCGATCGTCACGATCGCCGGCACCTCCTCCTCGGGTCGCAGTATGTGCAGATGGCGACCGCCTTCACGCTCGCGGCGCTCGTCTTCACGGATCGCGTCGCCATCTGGCACATCCTCGCGCTCTCGTTCACGGCCGGCCTCGCGCAGGCGTTCGGCGGTCCCGCGTATCAGTCGTTGATTCCCTCGCTCGTCCGGAAGAAGGACCTGCCGAATGCGATCGCGCTCAATTCGATCCAGTTCAACCTGGCGCGGGTGTTCGGACCGCTGCTGGCCGGAATGGCGATGGGCGCGCTCGGCGCGGCGGCGTGCTTCACGCTGAATGGTCTGTCGTTCCTCGTCGTGATCGTCGCGTTGATGCTGCTGACGGTCAAACACATCCCGCCGGCAGAACGAAAACCCATCGTGCACGAGCTCAAAGGCGGATTCGCGTACGCCCGAAGCGAGCCGGCGATCATCGCGCTGACCGTGCTCGCGTATATGACGACGTTTCTCGGGCTGCCGCTGTTGACGTTCCTTCCCGTGTTCGCTCGCGACATCTTCAAGGGCGACATCGGCCGGTACAGCCACATGATGGCCTTCTCCGGCGCCGGCGCCGTCGTCGGCGCGCTCGTCGTCGCATGGCTCGGACGCTTCAAGCACATGGGGCTGACGCTGCTGATCGTGCAGGTCGCGTTCGGCGGACTCATTGCCGCGTTCTCGTTCTCGCGCGTGTTCTGGTTGAGCAACCTGCTGCTCTTCGGCGCCGGCGCGGCGCTGCTCGTCGTCTTCTCGATGACGGCATCGCTCATCCAGTTGATCGTGCCCGATCACCTGCGGGGCCGTGTCGTCAGCATCTACATGGTGGCATTTCGTGGTGGGATGCCGCTCGGCAGCCTCGCGAGCGGCTACGCCGCGAGCCTCACGTCAGCACCCGCGGTCCTTGCGGTCAACGGCTGCCTCGTGTCGCTGATTGCGATTTATTTCTTGATCAGAAGCCACGGCGTCAGAGAACTCTGACGCGTGGAGCGCGGAGCTTCAGCTCCGCGCTCCGGCTGCCCGAACCCTCGTACGACCGTCGCTTACGCCTGAACGATCCAGAACACTCCCAAAAGAATCGACGCAATCGCCATCCCCCCTGCGGTGAATCGTCCGAGACGCTGGACGCCGCGCGCAGAGATCACGCGCGCGAATGCAATCCCGAAAAGCGACATCGACAGCAGGATCCCGAGCGCGAAGACGACGACCAGCGCGAGCAACGTCGAGAGCGATATCGCCTCGACGTGAAGACCGAACGGTGCGAGCATGGTCAGGGCGCGCAGGCTGCTGACCGCGAACGCGGCGCCGACGATCGTCGGCAGGTGCGAGTGCGCCGATGGACGCGGATGACGCTCGGGTCGTCCGATGTGCAGGTGAAAGTGCGGGGTGGATTCGCGGCCGTGCACGTGACTGTGGCCGTACACGCGCCCGCCTGCCACGCCCCACAGGCCGACGCCACCGATGATGACGAGCAACAACCCACCGAGGATCTCTCCGCTGCGCTCGAGCACGAGCGGCAGCGACCATCCGAGCACGATGAGCACGGCAGCGCCGCCCCCGAGGAGCACCGCGTGCCCGGCGGCAAACCGCATCGCCACGCCAATTGCACGTGTGCGCTGCGTGGCGGGCGGTTCCGCGCCGTTCGTCAGCGACAGCGCCGCAATCGCCATCAGGTGATCGGCGCCAAGGCCGTGCAGAAAGCCGAGGACGAGAGCGGAGGAGATCAGGAGCACGCTACATTGTAGATTGAAGATTGCTGATTGCAGATTGACCGATTGCAGATTGTTGATTGTTGATTCTCGACCGGGCTCGAGGCTACCGTTCGAGCCCTCGTAGCCGCGCCGTCCAGGTAACGGGAATCTCCTTCGGCACGTAACACACCTGATCGTCGCAGGCCTGATAGCGCACCGTGCCCTTGATCGTCAGCGACGCGCCTGACTCCCGAGCGCGCTGGCGCATGGCGGGCGTCGACGCAACGGTCACATCCTGGACGATGCGGAACGGCTTGCTGTAAACGAGTTGCGTCTCGTTCAGCGGCACGAACAGGAACTTCTCGGCGGTCGGGAAAACCGGCGGATGCGCTTTGAACGCGTCGTCTGGCGCGAGCTTCAGCGAGATCGGGATGTACTCCCTCTGATCGGGCGCGTACACGTGCATCTTCGGCTTCGGGGCGACGTCGAGCTGCAGCGAGAATCGCGTCCCCGGCGCGACGACGGCGTCGCTGACCGACGTCGTGGCGACGAGGTGCGACGTCTCGACTCGAAGCTTCTCGAGATCGGTAGCGGTTTTCGCCGCTGGCTTCTGGGCGGCGTGAGCCACAGACATCAATGCCATCACGATAAAGACCAGCGGCGTTCGCATGGATCCTTTCGATGCTAGAGAACTCGAGATGTCACTTACTGTAACGGAGATGGTCCGGGCTGTCGAAACGAGCGGCCGGACCGATATTCATCACACCGTTCCTGTAACTCCGGTCACCGTGCGCAGCCGTCGCGCAAACTGGACGAACTGACGGTGCGGATGAAGATGAAATGGAGGGCTCCGATGTCGAGCGTACAAGAGGAACCCCCGCAGATCCGACGAAGGATCTGCGAGGGCCATGGTCAACGACGAAACGAACGCTAGAACCTGAAATTGATCCCGACACGGATATCACGCCGTCCCAGGAACAGGTTCTCCCGACCGAACCGTGGATCCGGACGGATCCGCGAGTTCCCTGCGGCGACCGCGACCGGGTCGAATCCGCCGAAGAACGATTCAATTGGCGTCAGCGCGAACGAATCCCGGAACTGCGTGGGGTAGAGCGCCGTCGCCACGTCGTTGTCGAACAGGTTCGCGATGTTGACGTTCAGGTTCACGCGATACCGCGGACCGAGCTTGATGTCGTGCTGCAGATACAGATCCGTGGCCTGCTCGACCGAAGTCCGCCCGAGTGAGCCGCGACCCTCGTACCACACGGACCCGTAGCCCTGGTAAGAAATGCCCTTCGAGAAGAGGGCGCCGGAGCGCGCGTACCAGTTGACACCGAGGCGTGTGCCCCAGGGCAGGTCGTACCCGCCCTGCAGCTTGAGGTAATGCGGCCGATCGGTATTCAGCCGGCCGAGCACCGGATTCCCGTGCGTGTCGTACATCAACCACGGTCCGTCATACAGCCGGTTGACGTTGGGTGACAGCCGCGCGTTGCCAGTGGTGGTGGAGGCTTCGTCGGAACTCGCTAGACCCGGGTAGTTTCCGTACAGACGGCTCCAGGTATAAACGGCCTGCCCGAACCAGCGATCGGCGAAGCGTCTGTTGAACGAGAGCTCAACCGCGTCGTAATCGCGCTTCGGTTTCACCTGCGGATAGATCTTGCCGTTGACCGGCTGGTACAGCTTGCCTGGCCCCCACAGGAAGTTCAGCTGCCCGATGTCCCCGAAGCCGGGATTCCCGATGAAATAGAACTCGGTGCCTCCTTCGTTCCAACCGAAGTCCTCGATGGCGCGAGTGACCCAGTTATGGACGTAACGGACGCCCACCGACGAGCGGGCATTCAGCTCGTGATCGATGCCGACCGTGAACTCCTGGGTCTGCGTCGGCTTGATGTCATCCTGGACCATGTTGCGCGGCGCCCCGAAGTACTTCGTGGTTACATCAATCGTTTCAGGATTGTCGGCCTCGTTCGACCCGAAGCGCAGCGTCGTCACTTCGAGAAGGCGACCCGGGCAGCCGGTGGTCCCCTCTTGGCAATTCACGTTCGGCCAATCGAGCGTGTCCAGCGTCCACGTGTACTGGTGCCACTGTTCGCCGCCGAACGATCCACGCGGCAACTCGAGCTTCATGATGTCGAAGAAACGCCCGAAGCTGCCGTAGGCCTTCCATTTCCCATCGCCCTTCACGTCGTACGCGAAGCCGACTCGCGGAGCGATCTTGTCGCCGAAGCCGAACTTGATGCCGTTGTCTTCCTGCCCCGAAGTGTAGAACGGGATCTTCTCGGACTCGGCCCGAACACCGGCGTTAATCGTGAGTCGGGACGCAGGGGACCAACTATCCTGGATGAAGAAGCCCCAGTTGTCAGAGTGGATGTCTCCTGTGCTGAGGACGTTCTTGCTCACTTGGTACCAACCGTATGTTCCCCGTGATTCGACTCCGCTCGCGTCGGCATACGTCTGGTTCCAGTGGAACGTGATCGTCGGCTCGACTTGACCGGCGAGCCGGTCGTTCGCGATTCGCTCGAACCTCAGCCCCGCCTTGATCGCGTGCTGACCCTTTCCGCTCACATACCACGTGTTGGCGGCATTGAAGTACGTGCGCGATAGCTTGTCGCGGGTAGTCTTGCTGTTCGACTTGTTATCCGAGTAACCATTCGGCTGAATGAGGCTCGGGGGCACGTTCGGAAACACGGAGATGTTGCCATCCATCGTGTGGATGATCGCAGTCCCGTTGCCGAGCGTCTCGAAGTTGGTACTGAAATACCCGCCGGTCAGATTCAAGTACCAATTCGGGCGCAGAATCCAGTCGGCGATGCCGGAGTAGGAATCGTTGTAGTCGTTGCGGCCGGAACTGGCGTAGTCGGTGTTCGCATTCGACGTGCTCGTTCCATCCGGCTCGATCGTGGGGAACACAGTCGCGGTCCCGCCTCGTTGACGAGCGCGCGTCGGCGCTGCAACGAAGCTCGCCTTCAGCGCTCTCGAGACCTGCCACGTCCCCTTCGCAATCACGCGGTCCGTGGGCTCGTCCCGCGTGAAAGTCTGCGTAGCTGAGCCTGTCGTAGGCGGCGTTCTGAACGTGACGGTCCGCGTGGTCGACGTCCGGACCGGGGCATACGCTGCGTAGAACCACACCTTATCCGTGCGGACAGGGCCGCCCAGCTCGAACACAGGCTCCCAGCTGGGGATCTCGTCGAGCGGCGTCGTCACCAGCTCCGCCTTCGTCGCATCCGTCGGAACGAGACGGATGAACGGACGGTTCTTCCCCTTCAGCGAATCGTTGTTGCTGTAGTACGTTCCCGCCGTCCCGCGGAACATGTTCGTGCCCGATTTCGTGACCGCGTTGACGACGCCACCTGTCGCACCAGGGAACTCCGCGTTGTAGCCGCTGGTCTTGACCTGCACCTCGTCGAGCAAGTCAGTGACGAACGTCTTACCCGACGATCCGTTTTGAAGGTTCGTCGTGTCGATGCCATCGACGATGAACCGGTTCTCGGAGCCGCTGGCGCCTCCAATTGAAACACCACCGGCGCGGTTCTCGATGTTCGACCCCGGCGACATCGCGATGACGCTCGTGAAGTCACGGCCCTTCGGGATGCGGTCGATCACTTCCTTGCTGACCGTCGCGAACGTCGCGTTCTGCTTGACGTCGATGATCGGCGACTCTGCCGTGACCTGCACGGTCTCGGCGATCGCGCCAACGGTCAGTGAGTGATTGATGGTCAGCAACTGACCGAGCTTGACGACGACGTCCTCGATCTTCGCAGGGTTGAATCCCTGAAGCGTCGCAGTGATCGTGTAGACTCCCGGCGCCAGGGCCGGAAACCGATACGTGCCTTGCGCATCGGACGCAGTGGTCGCAACGCCGGCTGCCGCGCTCTTTGCCTCCACCGTGGCGCCCGGCAGCACTGCACCCGATGCGTCCCTGACAACCCCCTGGATCGAGCCGCTCTGCTCCTGTGCCACGACTGGTAGTGCCCAGAGCAACACCGTTACCGCGAGGGCCGCAACCCTTCTCATGGTCCCTCCTCCTGAAAAGCCACCACTTGGCGGGAAACGGAAATGCAAGAGCTGAGATTTTACCGTCGAGCTAATTTGTGGTCAATGACAGATTTACAGGGACGAACAGCCGGTAGGTTGTGGCAGTCGGCGAAGATTTGGATTCAAACGCCGGTGGATAGGGTGGAAGGGCCTCTGGGGGTGACCTGTCGTTTTGCAGGGGCGAACAGCAGAGCAAAGGGACAAGGACGGGAAAAGGAAGTTTCCTCGTCCCTTTTCCCTTGTCCCTTTCCCTTGTCCTTTTTTTAGCGGCGCCGAGTCACCTGGTCCCAGATCGCTGCGCCACCGCCGGTGATTGCGGCTCCAATGAGCGCTCCCTTTTTTCCACCGATCGCCGCGCCGACTCCGGCGCCCACACCGGCTGAGGAACCGATGATGACCGCGCTCTTCGTCACGGATCGCGCTGGTCTCTCGGGCCGTTCATCGCGATAAACGACACGCTGATTCGCGGGAACGGGCCGTGCAATCGATGCCGGAGTGGCCGGTCGAATCAGATCGGTATCGGCGAGGCCGCGCTCGGCGGGTTGCGACGGTACAACTGTTCGATACGCGGAAGGAACTACTGCGCCGGGCTGCGCGTTCTGCGTCGCAACCTGCGCGGTGGCTTCCGCCGCGATGCACTCGACCTGGGACACGGGCGTGCCGTTGACGACGGTCGGTCGCACCATCGTTCGCTGGTGCGGTTCGCAGCTCACGACAACCGGCAGCGCCGTCTGACTCGCGGTCGCCGCCTGTGTGGTGGTGCCACTGAGATCCCGCGCGTTGGTACACCCGAACGTGAAGAGCAACGCGCTGGCACCGGCGCTTGCCAAGAGCCCGCGGCTCCACGAAGATTTCAGATTGATTCGTTCCATCTCGACTCCTCCAGTCTCGGCGGATGCCGTAGCTCCAAGGAGAGTGCCAGGTCCGGTTATCCGAAACGTTGGTTTTTGCGCGCGTATTGCGGAAGAACCGTGACCTGGTGTCCTCTATGACGGACATCAGCCCAGCGGCACGTGACAAGTGGAGTTGGTAGACGGGGGTCGGTAACTCGCTGACTCGATCATTCGCGAGGAGTCATGATCATTCGTCCAGACGGCGATTCGCTCCTCTTCATCACTCAGCCGGACCATGCGCGGCTGGCGGCGATCCTAATCGCTGAATGGCAAGACGACGGCTTGCCCGCGCATCCGCGGCGCGAGTCGATCCTTCTGGCGACGCGCGAGCACGACAACGGTTGGAGGGAAGAGGACACCGAGACGCACGTCGATGCCTCAGGTCGGCCGCTCGACTTCATCGAAGTCGCGGCCGCGGTGAAGCAACGGATCTGGCCACGAGCCGTCAGCCGGCTCGCGAGCGATCACCCGTACGAAGCGGCGCTCGTCGCCCAGCACGCGGTCACGGTCAATGGCGACCATCGAGTGAATCCGGACTGGAGCTCGTTCTTCGAAACGCTCGACGCGCAGCGCGCGGCACTGCTCATGCGATCGGGGCCAGCCGCAGCGGCAACGATCGATGCAGACTACGCGTTCGTCAACATCGCCGATCGACTGTCGCTCATCTTCTGCAACGGCTGGCGCGACCCGTTCGAGCACCGTGGTCGCAGGCTCGTTCTGACCGAAACGATGCTGCGCATCACACCCGATCCGTTCGACGGCGCGCACGTCCCGCTGCGCGTTCTCGCCCGCCGCCTGCCCGTCCACGTGTACGCATCGAACGCGGACCTGCGAGCTGCAGTTGACGAGGCGCCAATCGAGATGCTCGAAGGCGAAGCGCTCGGCGATCGGTGACTCGCGCTCGAATCCCGAGCCCGAACCCCGGTTCTGATACGCTCTTCTTCAGTACCGCCGAGTCATGTCACGCATCCTGGTCGTCGAAGACGACATCGATATCGCGGATCTGATCGCTCGATACCTCACCAATGCGGGCCATCAAGTGCAGCGGTTGACGTCGGGCGCTGACGTCATTCCGCGTCTGCGCCGCGAAGCCGTCGATCTGATCATCCTCGACGTGATGCTGCCAGGCATGGACGGGATGCGGGTGTGCCAGACGATGCGCAACAACCCTGCGCTGGCGTCAATACCAATCATCATGCTGACGGCCCGCGGCGAGGAGTCGGATCGAGTATCGGGCCTCGAGCTCGGCGCCGACGACTACGTGACGAAGCCGTTCAGCCCAAAGGAGCTCACGGCCCGCGTGGGCGCGCTCCTGCGGCGATCGGGGCGACCGGCGGGCGGTGTGGTCACGTACGGGTCGATCACGATCGACGCCGACCGTCACCATGTCACGCTCGACGGGGAAGAGGTCAAGCTCACAGCGAAGGAGTTCCTCCTCCTTCAGTACCTCATTCAGCACCGAGGGCGCGTGCTGTCCCGCGACTTGTTGCTGAGCGATGTCTGGGGGTACCAGTACACCGGCGGCACGCGAACGGTTGACGTTCACATCCGCCGCCTGCGCGAGAAGCTGCCGGTCCTGACCGATGCGATCGAAACCGTGAAGCAGTTCGGCTACAAGCTCGCGGAACAGCCGTGACGTTCCGCGGACGGATGCTGCTCGCCTCGCTCGCGGCCGCTGCGGTCACGGTCGCGATTGCAACCACCCTCATTTCGGTGTCGGTCCGGCGCACGATGGAGCGGCGGATCGAGCAGGCATTGATCAACCAAACGCGGCTCGCGGCAGAGACACTGTCCCATCGTCAGCCGCCGGCTCCACAGGAGCTCGACGCCGAAGCCGACGCGCTTGGAAAGCTCGTGAATGCGCGCGTGACGTTCGTGGGCACCGACGGGGCCGTGCTCGGTGACTCCGATCTGAACGCCGAAGAATTGCGCACGATCGAGAACCACGGCGGGCGACCGGAAATCCAGCAGGCCCGTCGCGAAGGATTGGGTATCGCGCGGCGATACAGCACGACGATTGGGACCGAGATGCTGTACGTCGCTGTGCCGGTGCACAACAACGCGGCTCCTAATCTCGCCGAAGTACGCCTTGCGCTGCCGCTGACCGATGTCGCCAGCCAGCTGGCGGATGTGCGACGGATCGCCTTTACGGCATTTGGCGCGGGGTTAGTGGTGGCTCTCGCGATCGCGTGGGGTGCGTCGGTGCTGCTGGGGCGTCGCGTGCGCGCGATTGCCGCAGTCGCGGAACGCTACGCAGCCGGCGATCTGTCGAGGCCGGCCCGCGATTACGGCAACGACGAAATCGGCACCGTCGCCCGGGTGCTCGATGATTCGGTCCGAGAGATCGGGCGCCGTGCGGCCGACCTCGCATCCGATCGCGCACGGATGGAAGCGATACTGGGCGGCATGGTGGAGGGCGTGCTGGCCGTCAACGAGCACGGACGGCTGCAACTCGTGAACACTGCCGCCCGTCGCATGCTCCGACTACAGGATGCGCCCGAGGGTCGTCACTACCTCGAGATCATCCGGCAGCCGGACATCGCCGCGCAGCTCGGCGCGGCTTTGCGGGGCGTTGCGAGCGAGGGTCTCGAACTGACGCTGCCGCGCGGCTCCGACCGAATCATCATCGCGCGCAGCGCGCCGGTCAAATCGCAGACGACTGGAGGCGCGGTCCTCGTCATCCACGACATCAGCGAGCTCCGACGGGCCGATCGCATCCGCCGGGATTTCGTCGCGAACGTGTCGCACGAACTGCGGACGCCGCTGACGGCGGTACGCGGCTACGTCGAGGCGCTGCTCGACGGCGCGCCCGACGAAGAGGAAGCGCGCCGCTTTCTGGAGATCATCGGCCGTCACACGCTGCGCATGGAGCGGCTCGTACGCGATCTGCTGCGGCTGGCCCGCCTCGACGCCGGTCAGGAGCCGCTCGAGCACATCTCCTGCTCCGTTGAGTCGCTGTACGCCGGCGTCGAAGCGGAGCTCGCGCCGCTGATTGAAGGGCGCAGCCAGATCGTCGAGCAACGGATTGCGCCCGACGCGACGTCCGTCACCGGAGATCCCGCAAAGCTACACGATGCGTTCCGCAATCTGCTCGAGAACGCTGCGAACTACTCACCCGATCGCGGCCGGATCGTGATGGCCTCGTGCCGTCGCGGCAATCTCCTCGTCCTGACCGTCTCCGATGAAGGACCCGGCGTGCCGGAAGCGGACCTGCCTCGGATCTTCGAGCGCTTCTACCGCGCGGACAAGGCGCGCTCGCGCGGCGGGCGCGATCCCGGCGGAACCGGCCTCGGCCTCGCGATCGTCAAGCACCTGATCGAGCTGCACGGTGGGATTGTCAGCGCCGCAAATCGGCGGGACGGAGGGGCAATCTTCACGATCGAGCTGCCCGGATAGAGATCGGAGGAGGCGGAGAGCACGGAAGAGCGCTCACCACAGAGGCACGGAGCACGCGGAGTTCATTTTGGCTTGTTGTCTCCATGAACCCCGTGGCTGCGCGGTGAACGCTTTGTCCGTGATCTCCGTCTCCGCTCGGGCAGTCGCTACGGCGCAATCGTGTGCGCGACCGCGTAGTAGGTAATCGCAGCGATAAAGGCGGACATCGGAATCGTGAGGATCCAGGCCCACACGATCCGACCGGCAATTCCCCAGCGCACAGCGGAAAGACGCCTGATGGATCCCACGCCGACGATCGCGCCGGTGATGGTGTGCGTCGTGCTGACCGGCACGCCGAGATGCGTGGCGGTGAAGAGCGAAATGGCGCCGGCGGTCTCCGCGGCGAACCCGCCGACCGGCACCAGCTTCGTGATTTTGGACCCCATCGTGTGAATGATTCGCCAGCCGCCCGAGAGCGTGCCGAGGGCGATCGCCGCGTGCGCGGACAGGATCACCCAGAGATCGATCCGGAACGTGCTGATGTAGCCGGCAGCGAAGAGCACGCCCGCGATGATCCCCATCGTCTTCTGCGCATCGTTGCCGCCGTGGCCGAGACTGTAGGCCGCAGCTGACAGCAGCTGCAGCCGGCGGAACCACCTATCGACCTTTCCCGGCGGGGTCCCGGAAAACACCCACAGGATGACGACCATCAGTACGAATCCGAGCGCCAGGCCGATAAGCGGTGCGAGGACGATGAAAATCAGTGTCTTCGTCCAGCCGGAGACAATAATGGCGCCCCACCCGGCCTTCGTGACTGCCGCCCCCGCGTACCCACCGATGAGGGCGTGTGACGAACTCGTAGGCAGCCCGTAATACCAGGTGATCAGATCCCAGGTGATCGCGCCGACGAGACCCGAAAAAATCACCGCGAACGTGACGACGCGGATGTCGACGAGACCAGCGCCAACCGTCTGCGCGACCGCGGTACCAAAGGTAAAGGCGGCAACGAAATTGAAGAAGGCAGCCCACACGACGGCCTTCCCTGGCGTGAGGACGCGCGTGGAGACGACCGTCGCAATCGAGTTCGCGGCGTCGTGAAATCCGTTGATGTAGTCGAAAACCAGCGCGACCAGAATCAGCGCTATGACGGCGAGGAGATTGGCGTCCATCCGCGCTTTATGCGTGCTTCACGACGACACCCTCGAGCACGTCCGCAACGTCCTCGCACCGATCCGTCGCGTCCTCGAGGAAATCCAGGATCTCCTTCCACTTCATGATCTCGACCGGATCGCGCTCCTCTTCGAACAACCGTCGCACCGCCCGCTGATGTGCGCGGTCGGCCTCGTTCTCGAGCCGGTTGATTTCGACAGCGGGTTCGGCGACGCCGTCGCGGCGCTCGAGCGCCTTGAGCGCGCGCACGACCCCGTCGGTGGAGAGTTTGATGATCTTCGCCAGCTCCCGAGCATCGGGACGGACGCGTTCGATCTGATAGAGGTGGACGAACGCCGCCGCCGCGTCGATTGCATCGATGACGTCGTCGAGCCTCTGCGCGAGGGTGTGGATGTCTTCGCGATCGAGCGGCGTGACGAACGTGCGGTTCAGACGCTGGATGATCTCGTGCGTCAGCTCATCACAGATGTGCTCGATTTCCTTGATCTCCTCCGCTTTGTCCCAGATGGGCCGCTCGGGGGCGAGCATCTCTTCGAGCAGGGTCGCCCCGCGCCGGATCTGCTCGCCGAGCGCGACAAAGTCGTCGTAGAACCGATGCTCTCGTGGGATCAGCCTCAACGCCACTCAATCCTCCGGGCCGAAATCTTAGCAGATCGGACTTACCGTTTCGTCGTGAATCTAACGAGAACATCACGACAGTACTGCTCATCGAATTCTGGGAACCTGAGTGGCGCTACACGGTTCTGAAAGAACGCGACGATCTCATCGTCACGGTTCAACGTCGATACGGAACAATCGATCCGCCGACCGGGCCGGAATACAGATGACGGACGAGCAACCTTGAACCGCGCGTCTCGAGCACGTATGCGATCTCGGACAGCTATGCTGCGCGACGGATTCGGGATTTTCGTCGGTCCGGGTACCTACCTCCCGGCCCTAAGGCGCCGCCGGACACTTGTCATGATCTATTCCGAACGCTCGTATGACTCGCACGGAGTCCTGTTGGATGGCTCTCGATGGAACAGCCCCCTCCTGCGAGGGCGCTGGTTCCGCTCGTTTGTGGAATGTCGTGGGCCAGCTAGAAGTTGAGGCGAAACGCGAACTGGACCTGTCGACTTGTCCCCAATCCGACCGTTCGCCCAACCGTGCTCTGGAGTTGTCCGAACGTGGCTGCCGCGGCCGCGGTGTACGGCTGCCCTGGCTGGACCTCGTTCTGTTCCGACAGGCTGTTGGTTGGCAACGCGTTCGGCAATGTTGCCGCCGGATTCGCAAAATTGTCGAAGTTGAACAGGTTGAACACTTCAACTCGGACTTCAAAGTTTCGCTCGCCGGCAATTGGCACTTGCTTCGAGAGCATCAGGTCGACCTGCTTGAAATTCGGGCCGTGCAGCGACCCTCGCTGAAGGTTGCCGTAGGTTCCGGGTGCCGGGGTGGCGAAAGCCGCCGGATTGAGGAAGAGAAGGCCCTCGGACTCGATGAACGGATCCACGCCTGGCACGAGATCCGGCCGGCGCACGTTGCGGGAACTACCGCCGTTTGGTGTGTTGATGATAGCGGTTCGACCCACCGCCTGGTTGTTGAACACGTTGCCAGCGGCATCGACGTACAC
>JBKPCD010000034.1:0-60708 GCA_046727175.1 Acidobacteriota bacterium
GGGCTCGGCGACGTTGCTATTCAGATCGTCAACTTCCTGCTCCTCAAGGTCTACGTCCAGTACCTCTCCCCCTCCGACTATGGGATCCTCGGTCTGCTCGGCGCGGTCGAAGCGGCGGCCAAGCTGTTCTTTCGATGGGGCCTCGATGGATCGTTCATGCGCTTCTGGTACGACTGCGACGACGACGAGGCACGACAGCGACTGGCGAGCACGCTGTTCTTCTTCCTGCTCGGCATCAACGGCATGCTCCTGCTCGTGTCGACTGGAGCGGCTCCATTCGTTTCGACGCGGATGCTGGGCGCGGGCGACTTCACGCTCGCGTTGCAGCTCGTTCTGCTGAACACGTTCGCCATCGGCTTTACGTTCATTCCGTTTCACGTGCTTCGGATGCGCCAGCAATCGCGCGATTTCAGCCTGCTGACCTTCTCGCGCTCGCTCGCTACACTCGTCCTCCGGATCGTTCTCGTCGTCGGCGCAGGCCTCGGGATCTGGGGCGTCGTGCTCGCCGATCTCTTCGTGACGATCGGATTGATTGCCGTGATGGTTCGGTGGTTCGCCCCGCTGATCCGCCCGATGTTCTCACGGCGCGTGCTGCGCGAGTCCCTCGGGTTCGGCTTGCCTCGACTGCCGCATGCCGTCGCCCAACAGGTGATGGCCGTCGGCGACAAGTTCATTCTGAAGATGTTCAGGCCGCTGTCCGACGTTGGCGTCTACTCGATGGGCGTCAGCTTCGGTCTGACCGAGAAGCTGTTTCTCGGAGCGTTCGAGTACGCGTGGGCACCGTTCTACTACGCAAGTTCACGGGAACCTGACGGCGCAAGGCTGTTCGGCGGAATCACGACCTACGTGTTCGCGGTTCTTGCGCTCCTCACCGCGGGCCTCTCGGCAGTCGGCGGCGATCTGCTCGCGGTCATCGTGGGTCCCGACTACAGAGCGGCTGCCGATGTCGTCACGTGGACGGCGGTTGGCGTGCTGTTCCAGGGCGTCTATCAACTCACGTCGATCGGCCTGAACATCACGAAGCGGACGCAGTACTATCCTCTGTCGACGATTGCCGGGGCGGCGCTGAACGTCGGACTGAACTTTGCGTTGATTCCCCGGTGGGGAATCCTCGGAGCGGCCTGGGCGAACGCCGCGGCGTACGCATTCCAGGCCGCGATCGCGTTTCGCCTCTCACAGCGCTTTTATCCAGTGCCGTACGAAACGGGTCGACTGGTGCGAGTCGCTTCGGCGGCGTTCGTCGCCTGCGTCACTGCGCGCGCGCTTCCAGCGCCAGGTCCCCTTGCAGGCGTGATGCTTCGCGGCACGACAGTCGTCATCGTCATGAGCGGGCTGCTGGCCGCGACCGGATTCTTCCGTCCAGACGAGATTCGCGCGTTGGCCGCGTTGCGCCGCAAGCGCGGACCTCCGTCAGCCGTGCCGCCTCCGCCTGAAACGATCGAGCTTGCCGGGGAAATCGTTGCGGCAGATTTGCCCGACGAGGAACTCGGGGATCCAGAACGCGGTCGAGGGAGCTGCCCCGACCCAACTGGAGAAGCCGAAGTCGGCAGAGCATCCACCCGCGAAGTGGCCCGAGCGGGCAACGCGACTGCCGGTGGTGAAGCGGGCGCGACGGGCGGAGCGCGTCGGTGACCGACAAGCAGCAGATGCGGGCAGCCCTGCTCGTCATCCTCGCCATCGGGCTGGCGCTGCGTGTCGTTGGACTTCGGTACGGACTCCCGGCCGTCTACCACCCGGATGAAATCGCGATCATGGCGCGGGCGCTCAGCTTCGCGAAAGGATCGCTGAACCCGCACAACTTCCTGTATCCAACGTTTTACTTTTATGTGCTCTTTGTCTGGGTGGGCACGTACCTTGGCTATCTCTGGCTCACCGGCCGCGCTGCATCGATCGCGGCGCTCCAGTACCTTTACTTCACCGATCGGACGAGTATCTACACGGCGGGACGCAGCCTGGGCGTCGCCGCCGGGACGGCGACCATCGTGGTGCTGCACTGGCTGGCGACGAGATTGTGGGACGCACGCACCGGAATTGCGGCGGCGGTTTTTCTGGCGACTGCGCCGCTACACGTCCGCGATTCTCACTACGTGAAGCACGATGTTCCCGTCACCCTGGCGATCGTCGCGGCGTATGTCGCGTTCGTGCGCATCTGGCCTTGCGCGCGGATGGAAGGACCGAACCTGCGCGACAGCATCGTGGCTGGGGCTGCATGCGGTGTCGCGTTCTCGACGCATTACTACAGCATCTTCCTCACGCTTCCGCTGGCCTGGACGATCTACCACGGCTTCAGATCGCGCGGAGCATCGGTCATCGCGTCGCATCTCATCGCTGCGGGCGCAGCGAGCGCCGCCATGTTCTTCGCGCTCTCACCGTTCATCGCGCTCGAACCTCTGATCGCATGGCGCGACGTCGTCGCGAATCGCGAGATTGTCGTCGATCGCGCCGTCGCCGCCGGCGCATTCGCCCCGGCGCTCAGATACGCGGAGATGCTGTTGTGGGACTCGGCCGGGCTTCCGGTGCTCGTGCTCGGCGTGATCGGGGCCGTCCGGGTCGCTATCGCAACCCCCGCACGCGCGATCCAGTTGCTGGCGTTTCCACTCCCGTTCCTGATCTTCATCGCCAACACGGCACCGGCGAGCCGTTACCTCAATCCTGTGCTTCCATTCGTCGCGTGCTTCGCCGGCTGGTCGATTGCCTGGCTGACGGCGCGAGCCACGCCGGCAGTTTTCTGGGCGGCCGTCATCGCAACAGCCGCGCCGGGCCTCCTGGCAAGCATCAGGGCCGATATGTTCTTTCGACAGACGGATACGCGCACGCTGGCGCAGGCGTACATCGAATCGCACATCGCGTCTGGATCGACAATTGCGATTCAGCCCTACTCGGTTCAGCTCACTCCATCGCGGGAAGGGCTCGTCGAGGCGCTGACGCGAAACCTCGGCAGCGCATCTGCGGCGTCGACGAAGTTCCAGCTGCAACTCTCGCTGGAGCCGTACCCGGCGCCGGCTTACAGGTTGATTTACCTCGGCAGTGGCGGATTCGATGCCGATAAGATCTACGTGGCCTACAACGAGCTGGGTGACGCGGCAGGGCTGGACGCACTCCGGCGCCGCGGCGTAGCGTTCGTGGTCATCAAACGATACAATAAGCCGGATCCGGAGACGGTGCCGCTTCTCACCACGCTAGCTCGGGAGGGCCGGCGGGTTGCCGTGTTCTCACCGTATCGACCGGGCGTGTCCGAAGCCGAAGAGGCGCGGATCGATCCTTTCCTGCACAATACCGACACGCGGATCGACCGTGCCCTGGAGCGGCCGGGGCCGACGGTGGAGATCTGGGAAATCGGCCAGGCTTTGGGCTCTGGGCTGGTTAGGCGCTTGGCTTTAGGCTCTGGGCTCTAGGCTTTTGGCCTTGAAGAAAACCATAGTGCAAATGCGATCACAGCTCACGAGCAATGAACCGAACGGCTCGTGGCCGACACGGCCCGTTGGCAGAGGGCGCCCAAAGCCCAGAGCCCAGAAGCCGGTTTTCTAGATGAACGCCCGCACTTCGAGTATCAAATCGTCCGTCGCGCGACTGCGCCAGTCGGTCGCGACGCGCGCCCGTGCGCTGCCGCTCGCGCGCCACGCGTGGGCCCGCTATCGACGTTATCGCTACGAACAGCAGGTCCAGCGGTTCGTCGACGAGAAGAGCGGACGCGCCGACCGGTTGCCGATCGGCGCCGTGTACGAAGCAACGATGCGGTGCAACCTGCACTGCGAGTTCTGCTACGTTGGCGACCTGTTGAACATCGAAGGCGAATGGCGGCAGGAGCTGACGCTCGACGCGCTTGCGAAGGCCTTCCCCGAGCGGGTGGGATTTCAGATCAGCCTCACGGGCGGCGAGATCTTCATGCGCAAGGACATCATGTCCGTGCTCGATCTCTTCCGTCGAAAAGGATACGCGTGCGGATATCTGACGACGAATGGCACGATCATCAACGACGAGCGGGCTAATGCGCTCGCCGATCTTGCCGCGGCCGGATTCCTCAAGCACATCAGCGTCTCGATCGACGGGCCGGGGGAGCTGCACGATGCCGCACGCGGCCTGAAGGGCACGTTCGAGCGCACCTGCGAAGGTCTTCAGCGGCTGCAGGCCGCCGCGCGCCGGAAGCACGCGCCGCTGCGCGTCAGCATCAATACGACGGTCGCGCACGAGAGCCTCGACGCGCTCGATGAGATGGTCGAAGTTGCCGAGGAGCTCGGCGTCGACGCGATCGGCCTCAATCACCTGATGTACAGCACGCCGGAAGAGGTCGCCGAAACGGTTCGCATGATTGGCGCGCCGGATGCGTCGGTGATCGCCACGTTCGTCACGCCCGATCCCGGGTTGGACGTCGCCCAGGTTCGTCAGAAAGTTACGGCACTCGAGGAGAAGTGTCGCCGCCGCAACGTACTGTTCGACTTTCGTCCGAAGGTCTATCCGCAGCTGATGGACAATTACTACACGCCGGGCGCAAAGCTGGCCGGCCGGTGTCTCTATCCGTTTCTCCACGCCCGCATCTCGTTCTCAGGGAAGGTATATTTCTGTCCGTTCATTCGGGTCGAAGTCGGCGATCTCAGCCGCGAGTCGCTCGAGGAGATTTGGAACAGCGACCGGTACGTGCGAATGCGCAGAACGCTGGTCGAGAACGGAATCTTTCCGGTCTGCCGGCGATGCTGCAAGGTGGAGCTCTCTCCCGAACCGGTTGCCGAGCCGTTCGGCGCCCGCATGACATCTCCGCAGCGACGTGCCATCCCGCTGACGGTGGTTCGGTGATCGCGTGAACATGATCGGGCGACGCACGCTCCTCATCAACCCCCCTCTCGTCAACGGCGTGGCCTTTACACGCCAGGGCCGATGTCAGGAACGCGAGGAGGTCCTCGGCACGACGAAGCCGCCGCTCACGCTGGCGCTCCTCGCGTCGCTCCTCCGGAACACGGGCTGCGAGGTCCGACTCGTCGACGCCACTGCGGACCGGCTCACCGAAGAGCAGATTCTGGGGCGGCTCGATAACGACGGTTTCGTGCCTTCTCTCATTCTGTTCCCGACGACAACGCCGACATTGGATGCTGACGTTGCGGCAATCGCGAGATTGAAAGCTCGATTCGGCGCGCCGGCGTTCTGCTTCGGACCGCACGCGTCGACAACACCGGCAGAGTCGATGGCCCGGGCATCGGCGGTCGACGGAATGTTCGTCGGCGAGCCCGAGGACGGAGTGACGCAGCTCGCACGGCTGGACTCTCTCGATCGCCTCGGCGAGATCCCCAACCTCACATGGCGACGCAACGGCGTCGTCGGTCCCCACCGCGCGCACGGCAAGTACGAAGGATTCCTTCAGATGCCGTACCCGGCATGGGATCTTCTGGCACTGGATCGCTATTCCCTGCCGATGGTCAGCAAGTCGTATGTGCTCGTCGAGACGAGCCGCGGCTGTCCGTACACCTGCGACTTCTGTGTCGCGCCGGTGCACCAGGGCCACAAATTCCGCGAGCGCAGCGCGAAGTCCATCGTCGATGAAATCGAGCGCGGCCATCGCGAGCTCGGCCTCGAGTTCTTCTATCTTTGGGCCGACACCGTGACGCTCAACGTGAAGACGTTCACCGCCTTCTGCGACGAGCTGATCGCACGACAACTGCCCATTCGCTGGTTCGGCAACGCGAGAGCCGACAACCTGACCGATCCGGCGTTCGTCCATCGTCTGAAGCGTGCCGGCTGCTGGATGCTGGCGCTCGGGATCGAGACGGAATCTGACGACGTGCGGAAGGACATGGCCAAGCGGCTCGAACGACAGAAGATCCAGACGGCGTTCCGCAACATGCGGCAGGCCGGCATCAAGTCTTTCGCGTTCTTCATCTTCGGATACCCCGGTGAAACGCAGCGGACGATGCGGCAGACGACGCAGTACGCGATCGACCTGGATCCGGACTTCGCGAACTTCTACCCGGCAGTCCCGTATCCCGGCACCGTCTTGTACGAGAAGTGTGTGCGCGACGGTCTGTTGAACCCCGAGGACGTCGACTGGTCGAAGATGGAGTACTCCTACTACATGCTTCGCGGGAACGGCCTCGACGAACGCGTCGTGATGGACGCGATCAATCGCGCGAAGCGCCGCTTCTTCCTTCGACCCGGCTACGTGTTCCGGCATCTCGGCGACGCTGCGCGGCTGGCGATCACCAAGCAGGACATCGTCTGGCAGATTCTCAATCGGACGATCTTCGGCGCGCGCGTCGTGGACACGTGCCCTGCGCCAGGTGCGGGCAAAGCCGGACTTCACGTCTCCAGTTGAGGGTCCGGCTGAAGCCGGACGCCACAGGCGGCCTAAAGGCGGACAGTGCTGTACGTCTGTGGCACGCGGGGCCGCAAGCGCTGGAACCTGTGGAGGTCGCGCAACTGGACCAGATAGCCGAGCGCTTCCCTGAGGCTCATCTTGCTGTCACCCGCCGTCCGCCCCTCGAACACGTACGGAACTTCGACGACGGAGGCAGGTTGACTGCGCACGAGCAGCTCGAGGCAGATCTTGAATCCGCCGGCCGAGATACGGACGCCGCGCGCGAGGTCGCGTCTGATCAGGAAGAATCCCGACGTTGCGTCCCGGACCGGCGTCAGCGGCCGCGCCATGACACACGCGAGACGCGACATGATCAGGCGGCTCAGCGGCCAGTTGTGTGTGCCTCCCCCAGGAATGTAGCGGCTGCCGATCACGACGTCGGCGGAACTGCGGCGCATCACGTCGAGCATGCGCGGCAGGAGCTGCGGAGGATGGCTCAGGTCGGCGTCGATGACGCCGACGATCGGCGCCGCTGCCAGTTGGAATCCCTCGACGACGGCGGTCCCGAGACCCAGTTTTCCCGCGCGATGGATCACGCGGACGCGGAACCGCTGCGCGAGGTCGTCCGCGATCTCGCCCGTTCCGTCGGGTGAATTGTCGTCGACGACGATGAGCTCTCCATTGATTCCTTCAGGTGCGTAGGCGCGGAAAATCGCAGCCACGAGATCGTCGAGCCGATCGCGCTCGTTATAGGTGGGCACGACGATCGACAGGTCGGCGGGTTGAGTGGCGGGCAAGGGTGCGGCTCGCAAGAAATATAATCTGGTCTCGCTCTCAATGGTACTGACGCGCGCCGCAGGGATGATGCAAAAAGGGCTGTGGACGGCGCTAGCTGGAGCCTTGGCGCTCGTGCGCCTGCCCTCGCTGGTGCAGCCGATGGGTGCGGACCAGGCGTTGTACGCGTACGTGGGACAGCGCCTTCTTGCCGGTGACGTCACGTACCGCGATGCCTGGGATCAGAAACCGCCCGCGATTCACTTCGTCTACGCGTTGATGCGTGCGCTCTGGCCGCACGACAGCGCCGTTGCCGCGGCGGATTTGCTCGCCGCCGCAGCGGTAGCTGGAATGCTGTTCCTGGTCGGCAAGGTGATCGACGAGCGCAGCGTCACGAGGGTCACGGCCGGATCGCATCGGCTCGCCGGATCGCTCGGCAATCCGATCGGCATCGCGAGCGCGTTGGTGTTCCTGCTGCTCTCGAATCCGTCGTTCACGCGCGTTGCGGGTGTACGCCTCAGGAGTCAGTGCGAGACGTTCATCGCGCTGGCGGTGACGGGCGCATTCCTGTTGCTGACCCGCGAGAATGCGCGAACAGTTGCTGCCGGCGCACTGCTTGGCTTCGCGTTCGCCCTCAAGTACAACGCGATTGTCTATGCAGGGGGCGCCATCCTCGTGCTGTGGCTGTGGGACCGGCGGTCCTCTGCCAATGTCGCACGACTCGCCGCAGGTTTCGCAGTGGTGCCCGCCGTCGTTCTCGCCTACTTCGCCGCTGCCGGTGCGTTGCGGCCGCTCTACGATGCGACGATTGCCTACAACGTTCGGTATTCGGGCGAAACGTACACGGGACCGTGGCATGCGATCGGTTATCTTCTCGCGTTTCCCGTGGATCGTGCTCGTGTGGATGCTCTCTGGACGCTGGGCGGACTTGGTTGCGCGATCCTGATCGCGTCGGCGGTCGGTCGGCGGAAGCGACTGCTGCCGCCACTCTGGGTCGCGGCGGCGTGTCTCTCGATTGCGATCAACGGCAGCCGCGGTCTGCCCCAGTACTTCGTCCAGGCAAACCCGGCGCTCGCACTCGCGGCGGGATGGGGTAGCGTGCTTGCGTGGAGGGCACTTCGAAAGTTAGAGGGCTCGCGGCCGCATGTCATCGGTGCCGCGATCGTAGTCGTCGTTGCGATCGGCGTCTGGCGCGTCAATCAGTTCCCGAAACTGATCGAGCAGACCGTGTTCGACGCGCGGTACGCGTTAGGCTGGACCAGCCGGACTGATTACCTCGGGCGCTACGCAGACGACCGAAAGTACTCCGCTCTCGCGGCCACACAGTTAGGGAACGTCCTGCACAGGTACAGCACGGACGACGATCGCGTCTACGTGTTCGGTTTCACCTGTAGCGCGTACGTCTACGCCGGACGAGCCAGCGCATCGAAGTTTTTCTGGAGCCGCCCCGTGATCGCTGGATTCAACGCGGGCCAGCCCGGGTACGGAATCGTGGGCCTGCTCGACGAACTCCAACGAAACATACCCGCGGTCGTCGCCTTGCAACGGCGCGACTGGGCGCCGGATGTGACGGATTCCGCGGAGTTCTTCATGCGCACGCCGGCGCTCGCGACCTGGCTCGAGTCCCATTACAAACGCGGCAGCGGACCTGACGGATTCGAGGTGTGGCTGCGAACGAACGCGACCCCTTGAGCCACACGATGTCGGATCGAGCCTTTGCCATCGCGTTTTTCGGCATCACGGCGCTCACTCTCGCCCTTCGCGTGATTTATCCGGCGGCCGATCCCCCCTGGAATCCCACCGTCGGCATCGTCTGGCACGACGAGGGCGCCTGGGTGCACAACGCCCGGAACAAGGCCCTGTTCGGCCTGTGGAAAACGGACGAATGGAATCCGATGTACGTCGCGCCGGTCTTCACCGGTCTCGAGTACGCGACGTTTGCGGCATTCGGCGTCGGAGTCCGTCAGGCAAGGCTGGTATCCGAGCTGACGGGGTTCGCGTCCGTCGTGCTGCTCGCGCTCGGCGTCACGCGCGTGGGCGGTCGCGAAGCAGGTCTGATTGCCGGCGCGCTCCTTGCGACGAACTACGTGTACGTCATGTACGACCGCGTGGCAATCATGGAGGCTTCCATGGTCGCCTTCATGGTCGCTTCCTGGTACTTCTATGTCCGCGCACAGGGCAACCCACGCTGGGGATGGCTCGCCGCGTCGTGTGCGCTCCTGTCGTACTTCACGAAGGCGGCCGCCGCATTTTTCGTCGCGGCGCTTGCGGCCGAAGCGATCATCGGAGCGCTGGCTTCCAATGACGACCCGTCGGCGCGCCGCGCCGGGCGCACGACTCTTGTCGCAATGATCGTCTGCGGAACTGCGGCGCTGGCGATCTTCGTCCTCCCGAACTGGACCGAGTACCGGTTCTACAACTGGCAGATGTCCGTCACGCGGAAACCCAGCTACGACATCAAGTCGCTCGTCGATCGCGTCAGCTGGTTTCCCGTTCTTCATGACACTTTTACTCGCATGTGGTTCGTCGTCGTCACCGGCCTCGCCGCCGCGCTCGGTCTGCTTGCACGCTGGCGTCACGGCCGTGCAGCACCAGCCGAGCGCCTTCTCTTGCTGTGGATTGGTGCCGGGATGGCGGAGTTGATGCTCCACGACGTCGGGAACGAGCGCCGCTTTCTGATCTTCGTCCCCGCATTGGTCGCACTCGCGTCGCTCCTTCTCGGGCGCGATCGCGTGCTGCTTCCACCGGAAATTGCCATGGTTCCCCGTCGTCGCGCCGTGGTGGCCGCACCGCTGATTGCGTTCGTGCTCTACGTCGTCTTCGGCGCAATCATCCGGATCGCATTCCTGTATCAGATTGCTCCGAACGTACGGGTAGCTGCGGCGCTCGCAGTGTTCGCGACGATCGCGATCTACGCGACGTGGCCGCGGCTGCCATCACGTTTTGCACGCGACGGCTGGAGCGCGATTGCGGGCCTGCTCGTGGCGGTGCTCGTCGCCGGAGGCCAAATGGCACAGTTCGTCCAATGGTCGACTGGGCGGACGTACAAGAACTATCTGGCCTCGATCGAGCTCGGCCGCCGGCTGCCGCCCGGCACATTGGTGCACGGCAAGCTCGCGAACGGGTTGTCGCTCGAGAATGGGATCCGCCCGATTTTCGTGGGTCGCGGGTTCGGCAATTACGACGACCGGAAGCGTCGCAACGACGTGCGATATATTCTGACGTACGTGATCCCGAGCCTGGGGTACGAGTCGCAGGCGGGGAATCCGGTCATCCTGGACGTGCTCGAGGCCTACCCCGATCACCGCATCATCACGACGTTCGAGGTCGCCGAGACTGGCTCGGGCCACGATCGCGCCGCGCTGATCGACAAATTCGGATCCGCCTCCGCTACGGCTCCGGCGGACCGGACCGTGGCGGGCAGTGCCAACGAGACCGGGCGTGCGCACGATTGACGAGCGCGCCATCAAGGCGCACGCGGACCTCCGGTTTCGATCCGAATACGATTACGCGCTGTTCGAGTACTATCGCAGCGCGAAGGTCATCGCGTTCCTCGAGCGCGCTGGCGTTCCAGTGCGGGGCCGCGTCCTCGATGCAGGATGCGGCGGCGGCGGGATGCCGCTCTCGCTCGCGGAAGAAGCAGCGCTCGTCGTCGGCATCGACCCCGTGCGACGGTTTCAGGACGCGGGCGCCAGACTCGGGCGCGAGCGCGGGCACTCGAATCTCCAGTTTGCGCTTGCGGACGGGATGTATTTGCCGTTCCGCGATGGCGCATTCAACCTGGTGCTGTCGCACGCGGTCATCGAGCACGTTCCGGATGCATGCCTGTATCTCCGCGAGTGTGCGCGCGTCCTCGCGCCGTCAGGATACGTGTACCTCTCGACGGCGCCATACTTGTCGTTTGCGGGCGCACACCTGCCGCGGCTGAAGCTTCAGGTCCCGCTGCATTTGATCGTCGGCCGACGCGCTGCCTTTGCAACGTTCCGGTTCCTGGCACGCCATGCAGCCTGGACGCTGAAGGAACCGGCGAACGAGAACTCGTTCATCAAGGCCGCACGTCGTGGTGAGATCAAGCACGACGATCTCCTCGAGAAGGTTCGGATCGAGCGGCTGCGCCGGCAGATCGCCGACGCCGGCCTTCGCATCGTCCGGGAGGATCTGCATGTCACGGCGACAGTCCGGCGACTGCCGGCGCGTGTGGCACGATGGCTGCGCGACAGCGTACTCACGCAGGACGTGCTGATCAGCAACATGGAATACGTGCTGGCGAAAGCTGAAGCGCGAATGCAGGACGTGCGAACGCCAAGAGGCGGAATGACAGTGTTCCAAAGCTCGAGCGTCGACGAGTAGAGCAGTGGCGGAGATCACGAAATATCGGCCGGACGACAAACGCGCGGTCGAGGCGCTGTACCGGCGCGTCTTCGGCACGGACATGGCCGATGCAAGCCGCCTCCGATGGGACTGGCAGTACCGCCGAAACCCGAACAACCCCGGGCACGAACCCGAGATCTGGATCGCGCGCGAGGGCACCACCATCGTGGGGCAGTACGCGACGATGCCGGTCCGTCTCTCCTTGAAGGGGGAAGAAATTGGCGGATCGTGGGGAATGGATGTGATGGTCGCTCCCGAGCGCCAGCGGCAGGGCCTTGGTGAAGTGTTGTTTCGCACCTGGGATCGCAATGTCGGCGCTTCGCTGGGCCTCGGTCTCTCGGAATCGTCGTATCGGCTCTTTCAGAAGCTTCGATGGCCCGATGTTGGTCCGGTGCCGTGCCTCGTCAAGCCGCTGACGCGTCGTGCGCTGCGCCGGCCGAACTGGCCCGTTCCAATCAACCGGCTCGTCTCCGCGTTGACGCTGCCGATCGTGAAGATCGTGGCGCGCTCGCGGCCGCTCCACGCCGAAGTGCGAATGATTCAACGATTCGACGAGTCCTTCACCGAACTCTGGGAAACGCTGGCGCCGAAGTTCGACCTCGCGATCCGTCGTGATGCGGCATATCTCAATTGGAAATTTGCCGCGGCGCCTCACGTGCGCTACTCGATCGCCGCGCTGCGCCGCGACAACCGCAACGTCGGCTACGCCGTGTACCGGCACCTTTACGAGCCGAGAGGGCGCGTCACGCTCCTCGTGGACTTTCTCACGGATCCTGACGACGAGGCCGGCTTGAACACGCTGCTGCGGTGGGTGGATCGAGAGGCTCGTGTCGCCGATTCCGACAAAATTCGAACGTTCACCAGGCACGCGGGCTTCCGCCGGGCGCTTCGCCGCGCCGGCTACTTTCAGGTCAGGTCGACGATGGAGTTCGTCGTGAAGGTGAACGGACTGCCGGTCTCGGCGGCGTTCTACGAGAGCACCGACCGCTGGCACATCACGCTCGGCGACTCGGATCAGGATCGGTGACGCCAGGGGCAACAGAGACAGAAGCTAGAATCTAGCCGACGGGTCAAACCGGCTGTGGGCTCAGGGCCCCCGGCTCTAGGCGCGCCCTGCCAAGATTCAGTGTTGGGCAACGAGCTGCTCGGTTCACACTTTGGCTCTCGTGGTTGCAGGTGCGCAACGGTTTTCGCTGGCCCAAAGCTGAAAGCCGTGAGCCCAAAGCCTGAATGTCACATGTTCTTGCTCGTCGGGATCGACACGGAAGGGGACAACCAGTGGGACGCGGCGGCGCGGGCGAACCAGACGTTCGCCAACATCTACGCGCTGCCGCGGTTGCACGATCTCTTCCGGCGCCAGGGCGTCCGGCCAACCTACGTCATCACCTACCCCGTCGCACGGGACTCCCGATCGGCCGACGTGCTGCAACGTCTCCTTGCCGAAGGAGACTGCGAGATTGGCGCGCATCACCACGCGTGGGAGACGCCGCCGTATTCTCCGGAAGACGTTCGTCGACACGCGTACGCGAGCACGCTGACGCGGGCTCGGTTCGACGAGCAGCTCGCCAGTCTGACGAAGGCGATTGAGGCCGCAGTCCGACGAAAGCCGCTTTCATATCGATCCGGCCGATTCGGATTCTCTGCCGACCACGTGTCGGCGCTCGAACGTCAGGGTTATCTGGTCGAATCGAGTGTTGCCCCGCTCTTCTACGAAGCACACAAGGGCGGCCCGGATTTCGTCGAAGCGCCGCTGCGCCCGTACTTTCTCGCCTACGACAGCGCGACGCGTCCTGGCACGAGCAACGTACTGGAGGTGCCGGTCTCCGCGGGGCTGAGCCTTCGACTCCCGAAGGCGCTGCAGTTTGCGTATGCCCGGGCGCCGCGACCGTACACGACCAAACGCGTATTGAGGGCGCTCAGGATCGTGCGCACACGGTGGCTGCGGCCGTCCTATTCGCCTCTGACGGATATGATGGGGCTCGCGCGCGACCTCGCGCGCGATCGCGAACCGGTGCTCAACGTGATCTTTCACTCGAGCGAAGCGATCGTCGGGGGCAGCCCGTACAATCGCACTCAAGGCGAGCTCGACGCGTTCCTGGAGCGTCTCGAGAAGTTCTGTGCGTTCGCGATCAGTGACCTGGGCGCAACGCCAGTCACGTTTGCGGAGTTCCGGACGCGGTATTGTGGGCACGACGGTCGAACCGGCAACCGGGGGCTGCCGACCGGACCCTGACGACTGCCGACTGACTTGCGCATTCTCCACGTCACTCCGCATCTGCCACCCGATCAGGCCGCGAACGCACTGCTCCCCTGGCAGCTGGGAACGTGGATGCGCGAGCGCGGCGACACGATCGAGTACGTTGCTCACCCGCCTGTCGCGAGTCAGATCGCGTGGCGCAGCGGAGTTGTTGCGGCGCTCCCGGGGCCGGTGACGTGGGTGCCGCGAAGAAAACGCGGCGCTCTGAGCCGGGCGCTGAGGATCGGTGCAGTCGCCAGCAGCACATGGCGGATCCGTCGCGCACTCGCGCCTGCAATCGCCCGAGCTGACGTCGTGCACGCGCACAGCAACGGCCTGCTCGCAGAGATCGCGGTCGTGCTTGCACGCCGTCGCCGTCGGCCGGTAGTACTCACAATGTACGGCACGGAGATTTGGCACTATCGGCCGAAGCGCATCGGCCCCGATGTGTTCACCCGCGCGTACCACGCTGCGTCTGCGGTGACCTTCTACAGCGAGCGCTTGTCTGGCCGCGCACGCGAACTCGGCCTCTCCAGACCGGAGATGCACACGATCTACCCGCCCGTGCCGGGGCAGTTCACGTGGCATGACGAACGAAAACAGGCAGCGGCGCGGGCGGCCCTTGGCATCTCCAATCGCCATCTCCTGCTGAATGTCAAGCGACTCCATCCGCTCGCCGACCAGCGTTCGCTGATCGAAGCGATGAACGAGGTGATTCGCGCGCACCCCGATACGCGGCTGGTGCTCTGCGGGACGGGCCCACTTCTCGAGGACCTCAGAACTACGGCCAGAGCGGCTGGCGTGGAACGCCACGTCACCTTTGCGGGGTCGATCGACAACGCCGTGATCGGTGGCTACTACGCCGCGGCGGACCTGTTCATCCTGCCGTCGCTGCTCGAAGCGCTGCCGACCGTCGCCGTGGAGGCGCTCGCGTGCGGCACGCCGGTGCTGTCGACCGACAATCCCGGCGGACTCGAGCTGAACGGTCTCTTCGGTCAGGACGTCGCAATCGTGCCTCGTGAGCAGCCGCTCGCGATCGCACGCGCTATCGCGCGGTTTCTCGAGCACAAACGTCGCGCGTTGCCGGCCACGCGCAATATCGTGGACCGGTCGTTTGGCGCAGCGAACATCGCAGCAAAGTACCTGGACATCTACAAGCGGGCGATCGCGGGCGGGCCCGCATGACGCGCGGCGTCGGGCGCGCCCTCGCGACAGGGTTCATCGGCGCACTGGCGGCGGTCGTGTGGCTGACGCTCTTCTATGCGCTCCGGCCGGAGCTCCGCAACGATTTCAACGTCGATCCGCCGCGGCTCGTCACGGGCGTCTACCCAGCCGAACGCGCCACAGACTCGAGCCTCACCTTTGCGTGGACGCGCGAACAGGTTACCGTGCGGCTGCCCGGCATCGATCGGCACGTGCCGTGGACGATGAGCGTTCGCGTGCGCGGCGCGCGATTGGATCCGCGGCAGAATCCAATCCTGACGTTCTCGGTCGATGGCCTCCAGGTTCTGACGCACGAATCAACGACCGGTTTCGAACTCGTCCAAATCACGATCCCCGTCCAGGCCGATCGTCGCGGCGCGGTCGTCACCATCCGGAGCTCGACAACCTTCATACCCGGGCCCTCTGATCCGCGACCGCTGGGCGTCATGCTGGACTCGATCAGCTTCGTGCCGACCGGCGTGGTCCTGCCGCCCCACGGCGCCTTCACGGGGACCGCCGCTGCCGCCGGCGTGCTCGGTTCGGGCGTGGCACTGCTCGACGTGACCGCGGGCACGGCAATCGGCGGCGCGATCGTTATTGCCGCAGGGATCGCAATGAGTGTCTCGCGCGGGTTCGGGCCGTACACCGATTTTGCCGAGACGGGCGCGCGCGTGGCTGTCGTCGCGTCGGTCGCACTCGTGGTTCTCGCCGGAGGCGCGCAGATCCTGCGGCGCGAGAAGCTGCGGAACACGGCGCGATTCGTGGCCGCCTTCTCTGCCTGCGCGCTCGTCTTCAAGCTGCTCGTGCTCCTGCATCCCGACATGCCCCTTGGTGATGCGCTGTTCCACGCGCATCGTTTTCAGGATGTGCTCGCCGGGAAGCTGTACTTCACGTCGATCGCGCCAGGCAACTACTCGTTTCCGTACGCGCCAGGCCTCTACCTCTTCGCCACGCTGTTCTCGGGCCTGGTGCGTCGCGGCATGGCGGACGTCGCGCTGCTCCGTATCATCGTGGTCAGCGTCGATACCATCGCGGCGCTGTGTCTCTATCGAATGGTCGTCCGAAATCGCGGAGACCGCATCGCAGGGGCGCTTGCCGTGGCGCTCTACCACCTCGTACCCCTCGAGTTCGGTGTGATCAGAGTCGGCAATCTCACGAATGCCTTTGCGCAGTCGGTGTCGCTTTTCGCGTTCGCGATGATGGCCGCATCGCCCCTCCGGACCTCGAATTGGCGGTGGCTGCTGCTCTTCGTGATTGCTCTGAGCGGCGCCTTCCTGTCGCACACCAGCACGTTCGCAATCCTGTCGACGGCAACGCTTCTGACCGGTGTGCTCTTCTGGTGGCGTGGCGGCGCTGTTCTTCGATCGTCGGCAGTGGCGATCCTGATCGCACTGGCTCTCGCGCTCATCGTAGCGATCGCTGTGTACTATGCGCACTTCATCGATACGTATCGCGCGGAACTGACTCGCCTCACCGCTGAAACGGCAACGGCGGCACCGGACGCGGGAGGACGCGGCATCGGCAGCCGGCTCGCGACCGTCCCGTACTACCTCGCCACGTATCTCGGGATTCCTGCACTCGCGCTCATGTGCTGGGGAGTCGCGACGCTCTTGAGGGGCGGACCCGCCGATCGACTGGCGCTGTCGACGACGGGATGGGGCCTCGCCTGCGTGGTGTTTCTCGCGGTGGGCGTCCTCACACCGCTCGATATGCGTTACTACCTCGCATCGATTCCCGCGGTCGCGATACTCGCGGCGATCGGCGGGTCTGCCGGCTGGGCGAGCGGCGGCTACGCGCGCGCGGCCATCGCCGGTCTGCTTGTGTGGATTATCATCGAACTGCGCGGGTGGTTTGCGAGTTTCGGGTAAACAAGCTGTTGGTGAGACCCATGTTCTTGATGTCGAGAATCAGTGGAGACATTGCCGCCGCCATGCGTGCGAAGGATCAGGGGCGGCTGGCGGCGCTGCGGATGGCCAAAGCGGCGCTGATGAATCGCGAGGTTACGAAAGGCGGGCCCCTCGACGAGTCCGAGGCGCAGCAGGTCATCGCGTCGCTGATCAAGCAGCGCCGCGACTCGATCGAACAGTTTCGCAAAGGCGGCCGGGACGACCTTGCCGACAAAGAAGCCGCGGAAATCGTGACGCTCGAAGCATACCTGCCACCGCCGGTAGACCCCGCCGAGCTCGAGGCCGCGGTGAACGAAGCCATCGCGGAAACCGGCGCAGCGAGCGCGAAGGATCTTGGCCGCGTGATGAAGGCTGTGATGCCGAAGCTCGCGGGTCGCGCCGTCGACGGACGCACCGTCAACGAGCTCGTGCGGCGCAAGCTTGGTGCTGCATAAAACACCAAACCTTTGCGGGGGTCCGCTCGTCTAATCACCTTGAAAGGCACGCACAAGCCTCTCATCCATCCTCCATTGAGCCCTTGCCGCGAGGCAGGGGCTCTTTTTTGTCCTCGCCGCCACGCGCCGTCCTGACAAGCGTTCGCTTTCGAGAAGTGATTGTCCACATTGTCCGCGTCCGGACGATGCGCCGACCGCCCGAACCGACCTCAGCCGCATTCGGACCGTGTGTTACGCTGAACGACGAATGCATCGCGCCGGGCGACTCGTCCCACTGCCCGCCACCCCAGTCGGCCATCGATGAGCTCCCGCATGGTCCGCTCAGCGGGCCTCATCAGCGTCGCGACCATGGCGAGCCGGGTGCTCGGCGTGGCGCGCGAAACGGTCCTCGCCGCCGTGTTCGGCGCCAGTGGCGGCCCGGAAATGGACGCGTTCAACGTCGCGTTTCGCGTACCGAACCTGCTCCGCGATTTGTTCGCGGAAGGCGCCATGACGGCCGCATTCGTCCCGACATTCACGCGCACGCTCACGACGCGCGGGCGTGACGAGGCCTGGCGACTCGGGAATCTGGTCATCAACGCGCTCCTGGTCGTCACCGGCATCCTCGCTGTCCTGGGCATCTTCTTCGCGGAGCCGATCACGCACGCGATTGCCTCGGGAAAAGAGTTCGCGTCCGTCCCGGGAAAGCTCGCGCTCACCACCCAGCTCACGCGAATCATGTTTCCGTTCCTCACGACGATCGCAGTGGCGGTCGCAATGATGGGGATGCTGAACTCGCTCAACCGGTTCTTCATCCCTGCGCTATCTCCCGCGATGTTCAATGTCGCGACGATCGCGTGTGCGTTCGGTCTCGCCCCGCTCATGCCGCACGTCGGCCTGTCGCCGATCGTGGCAATCGCCATCGGGACGCTCCTCGGCGGGCTCGGTCAAATCGCGCTCCAGTGGCCGGTGCTGCACCGCGAGGGCTTTCGCTATCGACCGGTGATCGATTTCAGCGATCCTGATCTTCGGGAGATGCTGCGGCTGATGGCGCCAGGCACGCTCGGGCTCGCGGCCGTTCAGGTCAACGTGTTCGTGAACACGTACTTCGCGAGCACGCAGCCGCAGGGGGCAATTTCCTGGTTGAACGTGGCGTTCCGCCTCATGTATCTGCCGATCGGGTTGTTCGGCGTATCCATTGCCACAGCGGCTCTTCCCGAAATCTCGCGCTTCGCCGCATCATTCGATCATGCCGCCGTACGCGGCACCGTCTCGCGGGGCCTGCGGTTGATGCTGATGCTGAACGTTCCGGCAACGATTGGGCTCATCGCGCTTGCCCAACCAATTGTCGCATTCCTGCTCCAGCGCGGACGCTTCGACGACCACGACACGATCGCGACAGCTGCGGCCTTGATGTGTTACGCGCCAGGCCTCATCGGTTATTCGGCGGTGAAGATTGTGTCGCCGACGTTCTACTCGCTCCGCGACAGCAGGACTCCCGTCGCCATCAGCGCGGCGTCGGTCACGATCAACGTCGTGCTCAACTCCGCGCTCGTTCGCGCACTCGGGTTTCGCGGGCTCGCGCTCGGCACAGCAATCGCCGCGATTTTCAATGCCGGCGCGCTCCTCTGGCTGCTTGGACAGCGCCTCGAGGGCATTGACGGCCGGCGCATCGCCAGGGCGTTTCTCAAGATTCTGTCCGCGTCGTTGATCATGGGTGCGGTGGCCTGGCTGGCCGACTATGCGCTCGCCGGCATCCTCCCGAGCCGAAGCGTCATTCGATTTCACGTCGATGTCCTGCTCGCGGTTCGTCTCGTTGCGGCCATCGGCTTGGCCATCGCGACGCTCGTCGGATCCGCACGACTGCTGGCGATCGAGGAGTTCGATGATGCGTTCGGCCGGATGCTTCGTCGAGTCATGCCGCGCCGCGAGGAAGCCCGCCGTTGATACTGTCACGACTTCGTCTCCACCCAACCGTGCTGCTGATGGCCTCCGCCCACTTCATGGTCGACGGCTACGGCAACATCTACGCTCCACTCCTGCCACTGCTGATTCCGCGTCTCGGTCTTACGCTCACGGCCGCGGGAACATTGACGATGCTCTTCCAAATGGCGGCATCGGTGGCGCAGATCGGTTTTGGGCGGCTTGCAGACGCGTGGCGGCCCCGCGTGCTCGTGATGGTGGGACCGGTCATCTCGGTTTCGGTGCTCAGCCTGATTGGCGTTGCGAGCTCGAAGACGATGCTGGCGTTCGTTCTCTTCATCGGCGGGCTTGGCGCTGCCGCCTTTCACCCTCCGGGCGCCGCGCTTGCCCATCGTCTCGGCGGTGACCGGCCGGGACTTGCGATGTCCGTGTACATCACGGGCGGCAGTCTTGGATTCTCACTCGGGCCGCTGCTCTTCGCCCCGTTCGCTCAGCGGTTCGGCGTCGAATGGACGCCGCTGCTCGCCATTCCCGGCCTGCTCGTCGTCGGGTTCTTTCTGACGCGCGTTCCGTCGTATCCGGGTCACCGGTCGGCACACACGAGCCTGCGCGCGCTGCGGCCGTACGCGAAGCCGTTGGGTCTTCTCTATCTGATCGTCGTGCTGAGGACGTTCACGTCCCTGTCATTTGCGACGTTCGTGCCTGTCATGATGACGCGTCGCGGCTTCACGGTGAGTCAAGCGGGCAGCGCCGTGGCGTTGTATCTCTTCGCGAGCGGCCTCGGTGGGTTCCTCGGTGGACCGTCGGCCGATCGGTACGGCGCGCGCAAGGTGATCGCCTGGTCGCTCGTCCTTGCAACGCCGTTTCTCTTCTTCTCGACCTTCGCCTCGGGCTGGCGTTTCGTTGTGCTGCTCTCGATCGGCGGTCTGTTTCTCCAGTCGACTCTGCCCGTGAACGTAACGTTCGGCCAGTCGCTTGCGCCGGTGAGCGCTGCCACGGTCTCTTCGTTGATGATGGGCTTCGCGTGGGGCACCGGAGGCCTGAGCGTTCCGTTCGTCGGGATGATCGCGGATCGCGTCGGCATCGAGCCTACGCTCGCAGGTCTGGCGCTGGTGCCGCTGCTCGCGGCGGCGCTCTCCCTACCGCTGCCGGCGCGGGCTCGCACGCCCGCTCCCTCCGCACCCGCCGATCTCGTCATACCCGAAACAGGTCAATGAGCGGACGCCGGCAGCTCAGTAGCGGTAGTTCGCAGTGCGATCGCGAATCGTCTGAACACGCGCTTTCATCGACTCGCTTCAGTCCTCGGCAGGAACTGAATCTGCGTCGGAGTGCGTGTGGTACGATAGGTGCGGGTCGATTGGCACGATGTCGCGCTACAGCCGCCCGCAATCCATCAGCTACGCCTTCGGTCCGGGGCCGATCTCACCGGCCGTCAAGTGGATCATCATCGCGAACGTCGTCATGTTCGTGGTTACGTTGATCATCCAGGACCCAATCATCTATTTCTTCGGATTGCGGCCTGCCGACGTCCTTCAGCGTGGATGGATCTGGCAATTGGCGACGTACATGTTCCTGCATGGTTCGCCGATGCACATCCTCATCAACATGCTTGGCGTGTGGATGTTCGGTGTCGAGCTGGAGCGGATGTGGGGCACGCGATTCTTCGCGCGGTACTACGGCGTGACCGGGATTGGCGCGGGTGTGATTGCGCTCCTGATCTCCTTGCTGCCGTTTCCGGCCACGAGGGCCGCGTACGCCGCGCACACGATCGGCGCATCCGGCGCATTGTTCGGTCTGCTCTTCGCCTATGCGTGGTATTTTCCCCACCGCCCGATTCTGCTGATGCTCCTGGTGCCAGTTCCTGCCAAGGTGTTCGTGATGATCTTTGGCGCGATTGCGTTTTTGTACACATTCCAGGGTGGAAGCAGCGTCTCGAACTCGGCACATCTTGGCGGACTGCTGGTCGGGTATCTATATCTCCAGGGCGGCCGCGGGGGCCTCAGCGCTGAAATCAAGTATCGATACCTGAAGTGGAAGATGAACCGCCTCCGCCGGAAGTTCGACGTGTACTCAGGCGGACGGGGCGACTGGGATCGTCGCGTTCACTGACCGGGGTTCGGGATTCGGGGAATCAGCTTTCGTCACTTCTGAAAGTATGCATCTGTATGATCCAGCCAATCCTGCCGGATTGGGCTGAAGAGATCGAGCTCGAACGTGTCGTCGAGCGCTTCCGCCTGGTGCTCGACCCACGAAGGAATGTGCAGCACCTCTCCTTCGCGCACCGTAATCTCCTCGCCGCCGATCAGGAACTTCAGCGCACCCTGCAGCACGTACGTCATCTGCTCACTTTCGTGCGAGTGCATCGGCACGAGCGCGCCTTTCTTGAGATAGATCTGCCCCACCATCTCGCGCTCGCCGCTCACGATCTTGCGCGAGATCATCTCGGTGACCTTCTCGAGTGCGATCTCATCCCAGCGGTGGAGCCTGACGGTCTGCGTGCTCAAGCGTATCGCCTTTCAGACGGATCCGCGAAACCGGCGGGCCGGAAGGGCGAATTCGAGGCCTCGGCGCGAACTACGCGGAATGGCGTGGAAGAACTGGTGACGGAGCGGCCGCACGGACTGGTGAATTATAGCACCGGCATGAATGCTATAATTCGGTGTTCCGCTCCACGAAAATGACGCTATCTGGGCGATCCGCACACGACTGCGAGCTGACCGCTGCAAGCCGGCATCTGACAGGGACACTCCGCGCATGAGAGCGACCGCGGTCAACGGCAGGACCGTCAACGCGCAACGCACCCTCGATCTTCCCGAAGGCCTCACTCCTGACGACCTGCTGAAAGCCTATCGGACGATGCTGCTGTCACGCAGGATCGACGACAGGGAAATCCAGCTCAAGAACCAGAGCCTGATCTTTTTCCAGATCAGCGGGGCGGGCCATGAAGCCGTGCAGGTTGCCGCGGCAATGCACCTGAGGCCGGCCTACGACTGGTTCTATCCGTACTACCGGGATCGCGCGCTGTGTCTGACCTTAGGCGTCACGCCGTTCGAGATGCTGCAGAGCGCCGTCGGCGCGAAGGACGATCCGAGCTCGGGCGGCCGTCAGATGCCGTCTCACTGGGGGCACAAAGAGCTCAACATCGTCTCGCAATCCAGCCCCACCGGCACGCAGTGTCTCCAGGCGATCGGTGCCGCGGACGCGGGTCGCATCTACGAGCGCGTCACCAGCATCGAGGACCGCGAATCACGGTTTCACGCAGACGAGGTCGTTTATCTCTCGATTGGCGAAGGCACGTGCAGCGAAGGTGAATTCTGGGAATCCCTGAACGCTGCGTGCATCAATCGACTGCCAGTCGTATACGTCGTCGAAGACAACGGCTACGCGATCTCGGTGCCGGTGGAGATCCAGACGGCGGGCGGTGACATATCGAAGCTCGTGACGTCGTTCCCGGGCCTCCACGTCCAGAGCATCGACGGAACGGACTTCGCCGCGAGCTACCGCGCGATGCGTGATGCGATCGCGTACGCGCGCGCACGAAAGGGAACGGCGTTCGTTCATGCTCGTGTGATCCGCCCCTACTCGCATTCGCTGTCCGACGACGAGAGGCTGTACAAGACAGCCGACGAGCGGGCACAGGAGAGCATGCGCGATCCCATCCAACGGATGGCGAAGCTGCTGAAAGCATCCGAGCTCGCGACCGATGAGCAGCTCGCCACCATCGCCGCGAGCGTTGACCGCGAGATCAGTGAAGCGATCGACCGCGCGATTGCCTCGGAGAAACCCTCCCCGGAGACGGCCACTCTCTACGTCTTTTCGCCGGATGTCGATCCCCGGTCGGACGCGTTCGCCACCGATCCGGTTCCTGAGGGGAGACCGGAAACAATGGTCGCGTCAATCAATCGGACCCTCAAGGACGAAATGGCGCGAAACCCGCGCATCGTCGTCTTCGGCGAGGACGTGGCCGACTGCAGCCGACCCGCGTCGCTGCCGAATGTCCCGGGCAAGGGAGGCGTGTTCAAGGTCACTCATGGTCTGCAGCGAACCTTCGGCAGCGACCGTGTCTTCAACTCGCCGCTCGCCGAGGCCAGCATCGTCGGACGGGCAATCGGCATGGCGACCCGAGGCCTGAAACCGGTCGCCGAGATCCAGTTCTTCGACTACATCTGGCCTGCGATGATGCAGCTCCGAGACGAGATGTCGATGCTGCGGTATCGCTCGAACAACAGTTTCTCCTGTCCGATGGTGATTCGCGTCGCGATCGGCGGATACCTGCGTGGCGGCGCGCCGTATCACAGCCAGTCTGGCGAGAGCATCTTCGCCCACTGCCCTGGTATCCGGATCGTGTACCCCTCGAACGCGCAGGATGCAGCGGGGCTGCTCCGCACGGCCATCAGGTGCGACGATCCCGTGCTTTTCCTCGAGCACAAACACCTCTATCGGCAGACCTATAACAAAGGGGAGTATCCGGGGCCGAATTACATGATTCCGTTCGCGAAGTCGGCAGTCCGTCGCGAGGGAACCGACGTCGCCGTGATCACCTGGGGCGCGCTCGTCCAGCGGTCCTTGCTCGCCGCGCAGCAGGCGGAAAAGGACGGGATTGGCGCGATGGTGATCGACCTTCGCACGATCATGCCGTTCGATTGGGATCGCATCACTGCTGCCGTCAAGAGCACGAATCGAGTCGTTATCGCACACGAGGATCAGCTCACGTGCGGCTTCGGCGCCGAGCTCGCAGCGCGAGTGGCCGACGAACTGTTCGAGTATCTGGATGCCCCGGTCCGTCGCGTCGCCGCGCTCGATACCCCGGTCGCGTACTATCCAACGCTCGAGCAAAGGATCCTGCCGCAGTCGTCCGATGTGTTGACGGCGATTCGGGAAATCGCCAAGTACTGACGCTCACCGAGGTTCGGGATTCGGCGTTCGGGGTTCGCGACTTCGGCCGGTGGGCTGCTCGGCAGCTCGTTGGTGCGGTAGTTCGGATGCGGTCCTTCCTCTCCGTCTTGTTTCTTGCAGCCGGACCCGCAATATCCGGGCTTCCTATCGAGACGCTCACGTCGGTCGGCGGCCTGCCGGCACACATCGCGGGCTCGTTCACGGAAATCACCGCGTGTCAGCAAGCGACTGACGGAGAGTACTTCGTCTTCGATCGGCGAGCGCATGCGCTCTTCAGCGTTCCACCGGGCGCCGCGGAACGCCACGAAGTCATCAAGATCGGCGCCGAGCCCGGGCGCGTGCTGCGCCCGTTCGCGTTCGACCTCGGCGGCGACGGCACGTTCGTCTTAGCAGACGCCCCAGGAAATCGCGGCCGGGTTCAGGTGTTCTTTGCGACCGGCACGAGCCTCGGAGGCTTCACGCTCGCTGCGCGGGAGATGCCGTCGATCACTCTCGACGACTTCGTCATCAACGGTGTTGCCGCGATCGAATACACCGGTCGATCCGTGCTGCTCAACGAGCCGGAGGTCGGATCGCTCGTCACGGAGTATGCGCTCGACGGACACGTCGTCCGCACCTTTGGCGCGCTTCGATCGACCGGCCAGGAACAGGATCGTGAAGTCCACCTGGCGCTGAATGCAGGCGTGATTGTCAGCAATCCGAAGGGCGGCTTCTATTTCGTCTTCGTCGCCGGAACGCCGCTCTTCCGCAGATACGATTCCGAAGGCAAGCTTGTGTTCGAGCGGCATATCGAGGGGAGTGAGCTGGACGAGTACATTCGATCCATGCCGAACAGCTGGCCGCGGAAGCGCGACGCCGCAGGAAGAGAATTGCCCGTGATCCGTCCGGCGGTGCGAGCAGCTGCTGCCGATCGCGGCGGCAATCTCTGGATCTCGCTGACGGTTCCCTACAGCTACGTCTATGACGCGGATGGCGACAAGCGACGAACCATTCAGTTCCGTGCCGCCGGTGTCATCTCGCCCCGGTCACTCTTCTTTACGCACAACAATCGAGTGCTCGTGACGCCCGGGTGTTATGCGTTTCCTGCAGGATGATCGCCTTCACGTCGAGAACGACAGCTCGAACAGGAGATCAGGAGTTCAGGAGATTCACAATGGTTAAAAACCAAACTTCTGATCTCCTAATCTCTTGTTCACGACGGCGGTGGTGTTAACCCCGAACAGCTCGTGTGAGGCACGACGGGAACGGGCAGGTCAGTCACATAAGCTTCCCAATAGGTCCCAAATCCAGATTCAAGTCCTCCGGCGTCAAATCGAACCGCGCCCCGAGATCGCGGATGGTTTCCTCGAGACGCATCAACGCAAGGCCGATTGCCTCGATCTGTTCTGCGGTCAGCGTGTTCTGCTCCGTCCGTCTGATCGCCTGTCGTTCCAGTAACTGACGGATGAACTCGACGAGCGTCAGCACGAGCTTGACGACCGAGCGCTGCACGTCGTCCGGATTTGCGTTCCATCGCGGCGGACGCGACCTGCGAGCGACGCGATCGAGCTCCTGGCGGAGCGATTCGATCTCTTCCACTTCGATGGTGCTTGCAAGTCTCTTGTGCCGCGCGCGAGACGTGGTACGCGGCGTCACAACCTGTTTCCTGGTGCGAACGCTCTTTCGACGGCCGCGCTTCACGTCCAGAGCTCCGTCACGAACGCAAACGGCGGCCACGGGCCGCTGACGCGAACCGCAATCGTGCGATCCAACTTCGCAGCGACGCGCTGGACCTGCTTTCGGTACTCCGCCGCATCACCGCGACAAACCAGATGGAACAGCGTCGCCGCACCAGGTGTCCTGCCGCCTTCGATGCGTTCGTCGTCGGCAAACCGAGCCGCGGCAGTTCGAAGCGCGCTCAGTGCTGGCGACGACACGATCGTGGGCGCCTTCCGCTCGAGCAGGTACGCGATCCCTGAAGCAACGCGCGAACGCATCCGCTCCTCCGGCACAGCGGCGGTTGTGAAAACGCGCGTCGTCATCTGAACGTGTCCGCGGACGCGCGTCAATGCCCGTGTGAGTGCCTTCCTGTTCACGCGCACGACTCGCTCGAGCTCGTCTTCCGTGACGAATGCGCCAAACCGTACCGGAACGATGGCGTCGTAGCGGCGGCCGATTCGCGTGACGAGGTCGTGCTGCTCACGAAGCGCGCTTTCGGAGAACCTGGGCGGTCCGTCGCGGCGTTGAACGACCGCACACATCCCATGAACGTCGAGGACTTCAACCCTGTGCGTCGTCATTCGTGCTGCCTTCAGAGAGCCGGCCACGAACGCGTACACGTACAGTCCGTTCACCGTGCTCGCTCTTTCGGGATCAATCGATCCGCGGCGCATAACAACGCCGAAAGCCGTATGTACACGAGATCGACATCCGCAAGCGCCAGGATCAGGTCCGCATTCAGCACCGCGCCCTTGTTGAGCAGGTTGTCGATGATGTCGAGAAGCGACGCGTCCGTCTCGCCGACGATTCGCGCAGCCGCGCGCGAGCCGCGCGAGGGCGGCGGACTCGATCGCGTTGGAGGTCGGGGGCGAACGGCGCTGCGGGGTGGCTGAGCTCTGGGGACCGTCGTATGGCGCGGCGGTCGGCGTTTCACGCAGGCTCCCCAGAACGGCGTGCGAAGTTGTACGCCGGCCAGGGGCCCGTCAGCGTCAATTCGGCGCCCACCGAACGACAGTCACTCGCCGCCCGACGTGCGATTGCTCGGAACTGGACCTTGCGCGCGCCTGGCACGAGGAAGACGGCGTCGAGGAGCGGCGGCGCGGCTGCACCTGCAGGGGCGTCGTCTCGGCGACGGGCGGCTTTCGCGAACGGCGCGAGCAGCTCGTAGACCCGTTCGGCCACGTCCGCGGCATTTCGCGTGGCCGCACGCGCCTCGTCGCGTGCCTGCCGCTTCGCGGCGAGAAACGCCGTCCCCGATCGGGCGGGCATCGCAGCGCGCGGACTCCCGGACACCCGCCGGCGCATGACGCGGACGCCCCATTCCTCGCATCCGCGGACGCGCCGGATGATCGCCGCGAGCTCGGGCCGGCGTACCCGCATTTCCGCCATCGCTCGCTCCGGTGTCGAGAACATCGTCAGCAGCTTCATCGGGACGACCGTCGCGCCGCTCAGCTTCGTGAAGTGCTCGACCACGGCCTCGTGGGCCACGGCAATATCCGAGACCCACGCGAGGTCGCGCAGGCCCGCTTCGAGCTGAGATGGCGCATACCGCGCGAGGGGAACGTCAGCGGTCGCACACCACATCGAGCGGCCCAGATCGAGGAGGGTGATCTTGCCCGATCCGGGAAGCCCGGACGGAAGACGCGCCGTCGAAGGACGCCCGACGCGTTGAACGACGCAGTAGACGTAGGTAGCGGTCTGAGACATGGCAGCTAGCGAAAGAATCTTATCGTAGGCTCGGGCCCCGGGGCTCTTGGCTTTTGGCTTTTGGCTTTTGGCTTTGGGCTTTGGGCTCTGGACTTTGGGCGTTTGGCGTTGGCGCGTGGCGTGTGCTTTCCTCTCCCTTTTCCCTTTTCCCTTTTCCCTTTCCCTTTGTACGCGTAGACCCAACGAACACGCCATTGCAGCAGGGTATCGATGCCGTGCGGAGGGGGCACCTCGTTCGGCGTCAGGACGATTTCGAGGGCGCGCGACCGTTGGCGAACGGCGCGTGTGAGACGTGCCACTTCGCGGCGTTCCATCGCAACGAGCCTGCGACATCTCGCACACGTGCCTCTGCCCACACCGTTGACGATCACGCCGCCGACGGGAGTCTTCATCCGCCTCAATCGCAGCAACAGGCGATCGGTTTCTCCGCTCGGCACACGCTCGCCGCGAGCAACTACGATGAAGCACGTCCTCTCAGCATCGGCGAGCATCGTGCGCAGCCGTCCAATGTTGCGCGACACCTGCAGCAGGAGTTCGCCAAGCTCACCCACACCGACGACCGGCTGGTACTTGAGCAGAATGCGCATCACTGCTTTCGCCCATTCCTGCACGAGCGAAGGCATCTCCAGGAGCCGGAGCGCATGACCGGTCGGCGCGGTGTCCATCACAACGAGATCGAACGAGCCGCTGCTCCCGGGCGATAGTGCGTCCGTGATCTGCATGACGGCCACGAGCTCGTCGATCCCTGGCGGTGCAAGGTCCAGGAGCCCGTGCATCACGCGACGATCGTGCGCCGCGTCGAACGCCGAGCCTCGGGAGAGACCGTCGAAGAAGGCGTCGACGGCATCCGCGTACCGCTCTCGAACGCGCTTGTACGCTTGCGACGCGTCCAGCTCTCGTACCCACAGGTTTGAGGGTCCCTCCGGCAGTCGGCTGGGAGTATCGGAGCATGGCGCGCCGAAAACATCCGACAGTGAATGCGCCGGATCGGTAGAGATCAGCAGGATTCGGCGGTCCTTTGAACGACGAGCGGCCATCAGCGCTTCGGCGGCCGCGCACGTCGTCTTGCCCACGCCTCCTTTTCCGCCGAACAGGACGAGCTGTAAACGATCGAGCCCGAACAGATCGGGAAGAGTCGCGGCATTCGGCGTCCTCGTTCGAAGCCGTGGTCGACGGTGACCCGACCTGTGACCGGGCGCGCGTCTTGCGTCGAGTTCATGGCCAATCTCCGCAACCGCGCGGAGCCCTACTGGCTCACGTTCTCGGTCACGAATTGCGACGAGCGGAGCGGCATGACTCGACGCGGGCCGCTTCGCGCGAAGCCGCATGATTGCCGAATGCTCGAACGATCGTCGGCCTTCGCACCATGCACAACTCTCGGAATTCGCCGGGGTCAGCCGATTGACGATGATGGCTGCAACCGCGATGTTCGCGCGGGCAAGCGCGGCAAGGGCGTCGATGGTTTCCTCGACGGCCATCGGCTCCGGCAGCGTCACCCAGTTGAATTCGGTTGTGTTCGTGTCACTGAGTCGTCCGGCGAGCTCACGTGCGTCGCGGTCCAACCTTTCGATGAACGCGTCGGCCGCGTCGGCTCTCCAGGAACCTCGGAGCGCCTCTACCATCACGCGGTGCTTGGATTGCATCGCCTCGAAAACACGCGCGAGATCGCCAAGCGTGGACGGCGTCTGCAGCATTCGAAGTGTGTGGCCGGTCGGCGCCGTATCGATCACGATCCAGTCGTAACGTCCGCTGCGCCCGAACCGCGCGAGCTCGAGCAGGGCCGCGATCTCGTCGATACCAGGGAGCGAGAGCCGCAGCACCTGCACGACGTCGTCTCGATCCAGCCACGTGCCTCTGACTGCGATCTGTTCGAGAACCGGCGCGTGCGCGCGAATCCATCGTCGAATGAACCCGTCGGCGTCGACGCGCGCTGCATGAAGGGTGGTCCGACCTGATCGAACGGTTCGAGGAGTTGAACCTATGTCAGCCTGCAGGACGTCAGCGAGCGACGATGCGGGATCGGTGGAAAGGAGGAGCGTGCGACGTCCACGTGCTGCGGCGCTCAACGCCATCGCCGCGGCACAGGTGGTCTTGCCTACGCCGCCCTTGCCGCCGACAAATTGATGACGGGGCGTGCCGGACATCAGAGCCCGATTGCGTCACAAGCTAGAAGGTAGAAGCTAGAGTGAACATGTCTCGATCGCTCTAGATTCTGACTTCTAACTTCGGTTCAGTGTTCTTCGCCCTCGAACGACGCCTCGATGCCGGTGATCTTGTAGTCTTTGGGTGAGAGGGCGGCCTCACCGCCTTGCTGACGATTGCGGACCTCGCGCAGCCGTGCAAGCACATCCCGCTCGACGGCCGCGAACTCTTCCTCGCTCAACTCGCCGACCTCGACGCGCATCTGGGCGGCGAGCAGCTGCCCGCGCAACGCGGATTCGTCGTTCAGCTCCGTATCGACGGCTGCCGCGACTTTGTCGAGCACGAAGCGGATGCCGCTCACGAGGAGCGAGTCGATGATGAACATGACAGTCAGGCTTTAGGCTCATGGCTCTTGGCGTTAGGCCTGCCGAAAATCGTTCTTCCGGTGTAACGCCTGGAGAGCCTACCGACCGTGAGCGGTGTGCTTTGTTGCCCCACTCTACACTTCCGCAGAGCGCGCCCAAAGCCCCGGGCCTCGAGCCCAAAGCCGACTTTCAGTGGGCGCGTTCGAGCTTCAGCCGGATGTTGACGAAGTTGTACGGCGGCCATGGGCCCGTGTACTTGAACGTCAGCTTGTCGTACCGGCTTCCGATGTCCTTCACGCGTCCGTCGAACGCAAGCTCGAGATCGCGGGCCACCAGGAACGCTGCGTTCATGATCATGCGATCGCCAATCGGTTTGTTCGAACGCGATGCGACCGACACGTCGCGCAGCGCCTGGAAGATCTCCGCGACGTACCGTTCCGACCTCGCCTGCAGTGCGGCGTCGATGAGACGGCCGTACTGCATGCGGGCGAAATACGTCGAGCCCTTCTGCGACGAGATTTCCCCCTTCAAGCGCCGGATGTCCTCGTCTTCTTCCTCGATCTCACGGATGATCTGGTCGCGATCCCATAGCACCTTCAGGCCGAACTCGAACTTGTCCTGCATCTTGGTCAGCACGTCGGTGAACGCGTCGTACGCCGACCGCAGGAGCTCGATGATGTCATCGTCGGTCTTGAATACGGTCCCGAACGACATCGGGATGACGGTGTGCTGCTGCATCACGGTTTCGTTGACGCGCTGATGCGCGAGCACGTTGTCGCGAGTCGGATCCTGCACGACCATCGGCGTGTTCGACACGACGGCCGCGATGTCGCCGTAGTGCACCGTGTGGACCTCGGTCGGATCGACGCCGATCCCGAGCGGGCCGAATCGCAGCGGCTCCGCCGATTTGATGATGCAGTAGACGTATCTCCCCTCGTGCGCATCGTCGCTGGGCGGCGCGCCGGATCGCGGCATTCGCACGCGTTCGAGCTTGCCACGGGACTGAGGGGCCGCGGCGGAGCGACTCGGGCGCTCGCGAGTCGTCGCGGCCGCTTTCGGCCGTGCCTTCGACTTCCTCGGTGTCTTCGGCGTCGACCGGTTTGTCTTGTCGCGGCGCGCACTCATTCGACGCTTCTCCGCCCACAGGCTGCCACGGTGTCGCTAGTTGTTGAGTGATTCGTAACTGTCAGGATTGCTTCGATCGTCCCGGCGCGCGCGGCGGTCGACGCCCTCCGTGATCGTTCTGGCGCAGTGCCAGCATCCTTTGTATCTCTGCCACCAGCGCGTCGGGCAGACATGGCTTGGTCACGAACGAGTCGCATCCTGCCTGCCGCGCTCCTTCAGCGTGCCCCGCCAGCGCATGGCCCGTCAACGCGACGATCGGAATATGTTTCGTCCGTTCGTCCAGCTTCAGCCGCCGCGTCGCCTCCCAGCCATCCATGCGCGGCAGCGCCAGGTCCATCAGGATGATGTCGGGCAGCAGTTCCAGCGTCTTCTCGATGGCCTCCATGCCGTTGGTGGCTTCGGCAACGCGGTATCCCGAGAACTGCAGGTACGCCGCATACATTTCGCGCGCGTCCTGATAATCCTCCACGACGAGCACCAATGGATTCGCTGATTCCCCCACTATGGTCCCTTATCTTCGCCGCGCTCGCGCCGGCAGCTGCAGCGTGAACGTCGATCCCTGGCCGACAACGCTGTCGAGATCGATCGTGCCGCCGAGCATCTGCGCCAACCGGCGGCAGATCGACAACCCCAGACCCGTGCCGCCGTACCCGCGGGCCGGTGAGCTGTCGAGCTGTCGGAAGTCTTCGAACACCTTGTTGTGATCGCTCGCTGGAATGCCGACGCCCGTATCCTTCACCGCGATCGCGAGGCTGCGGGTCTTCGCGTCGAACGTCGCGGCGATCGTGACCGATCCCTGCGGTGTGAACTTGAGCGCGTTACTGAGCAGGTTCAGCACGATCTGCTTCACCTTCTGCCGATCGCTCTTGAGCCTCGGCAGATTTGGTCTCATCTTCGCCGACATGACCAGGTTTGAGCGCTTGATGATCGGCTCGAGCTCGGACATCACCTCGCGAACGAGATCGGGCACGCGGAACGTTGTCAGGTTCAACGGCATCCGCCCCGCCTCGATCCTCGTGATGTCCAGAATGTCGTTGATGAGCGCGAGCAGGTGCCGCGAGTTCGAATCGATTCGCGTCAGGCTCTTGCGCTGCGGGTCCGAGACCGGGCCGGTGACGCCGTTCAGGAGCATATGCGTGTAGCCCAGGATTGCGTTCAGCGGCGTTCGGAACTCGTGCGACATGTTCGCGAGGAACTGCGACTTCAGCGCCGACGCCTGCTCGAGCGCGATGTGCTGCCGGCGCAAGAGCTCATTCTGGTGCGCGAGTTCGGCCGTCGCTTCCTGAACCTTTCGTTCCAGCTCCGCCGATCCTTGCTTGAGTTGCTCGTACAGACGGCCTTTCTCGATCGCCTCGGTCAGGTCGTGGAGAATGGTCACGACCCACATCAGCTCACCCTGCTCCGACAGGATCGTCCCGGCCACGCCTTCGACCGGGAGCGCCCGACCGACAACTGGGTCTGTGAGCTGAATCTCGCCGCGGTATCGCTGCTCACCGCTCCGCGTCAGCACGTTCGAGACGAACGACGTCAGGTTCGCGCCGTTCGCACGGACGCGGCGCTGCGCTTCCTCACCGGTCGTTGGCGGCGCCGTGAACAGCCGCTCGGCCGGCTCGTTCATCAGGACAATGTCCCCTTCCTGGTCGGTAACGAGAATCGGATCCGCAACTGAGTCGATGATCAGATCAAGCCGGTGACGCTCGTCGCGGACCTCGGCCTGCGCAAGCCGCAGCGTGCGGTAGCTCTCTTCGATTTCCTCGCGTGCGCGAGCCAGATCCGTGATGTTCCGCAGGATGGAAACGACGTAGGTGCCTTGACGCTCGTCCTTGGCGCGAGAGCTGAGCAGCTCGAACAGGAGATCCGATCCCTCCAGCGGATCCACCAGCAGCAGCTCTCGCCTCGAGAGATCGGTCTGCGTGACCGCGCTCGTCGAGAGGGCAGCGGAAAACAACATGTTGTTGAGCGCGACTGCGCGACGCCATCCCTCGCTTGCGTCCTCGGGGGCGGCGAACAGCTTTTCTGCGTGGGTGTTCGCGATGATCAGCTTGCCCTCGGTGTCGGTCAGCAGAATCGGATCGGTGACGGCGTTGATGATGCTGTAGAGGAGCATCCGCTCCTGACCGAATCGCGTTTCCGCCAGCAGCTGACGTCTCAGCAGTCGTGCGGTCTGCCTTGCAAGCATCCGCGCTATCCACAGAATGTCGGGATGGAGATCGACGCCGGCAGAGCTGACCAGCAGCAACCCGTGCGCCTCGGTTTCGTCGTCGCCTCTGAGCGGGACTGCGTGAAAGGAACTGCCGTCGATCGGGAAGCGATACCCCGGCACCGGGGCGCTGAAAGACGTCGCATCGACGCCGGCCAGCGCGCGTGCCAACGGGTGACGGCCGTCCTCGCGATTGAGTGAGAAGTCGGCGATCGCGGCGCCCGAAATCCCGTGTTCGGCAACGAGCAGCAGATTGGAGCTGTCCGGTTCACCGACGGCGACTACGGCCTGACGGGTGCCAAGGTTCACGACGAGCCAGTCGATCGCGTGCCGGGCGGAGGTCTGAAGATCAGTGCAGCCCAGGAGAAACTCGGCGAGCGCCAGCTTCGCCTCGATGTCGACCCCGGTGAGGGGCAACGTCGGCACCGCAGACCGGTACACCCCTTAGTCCTCCGATGCACGCCTCCGCGCGCGCGCGCGGACACTCTTCGTCGCTGCCAGCTCGGCGCGGAGCGCAGCGTTCTCCGCCATCACGTTCTGGGCCAGCTCGGCCTGCGGGCGGGAAACAGGCGCGACCTGCCCGACGGCCTCCGAATACTTCAAATAAGTATCGATCGACGCGACCACGACGCGGGCCTCGACGGTAATCAAATCGATGCCAACCAGCGAAACGCGGACCCAGGCATCGATGACGATCCCCTTGTCGAGCACACGGTCGAGGACGTCGATGAGGCTTGTGCCGCCTGCAGCGCGTTCAACTGCCATGCTAAGCTCCTGGTTACCAGGGCCAGCGTTCCCTCAACGCCGGACCTTGGGCGCTGACGACAGCGCGTCGACCTTGCGCTCGAGCTGACGAATCTGTGCCCGGAGATCTTCAGCTTCCGAAAGCGCACGCCGCTCGCCGCCCGGTGACAGGTCGCGATCGTACCGCCACCAGTCGAGACCTATCTCCTGCGCCTTGTCCAGCGAGCAGATCAGGAGCCGAATCCGGATCGTCAGCAGCTCGACCTCTGCGAGCGAGACCTTGATATCCCCCGCAATCACCAGGCCCTTGTCCAGCACGCGGTCCAAAACATCTACCAGGCTGGTGCCGCGATGATAGGAAGGAAGCTCGAGCGCCATTGGGCAGCGACTATATCACGCCCGGTACAGCACGAAAGATACCGGCAAATTGCTGATCGCAGATTGCTGATTCGTAGATTTGGAGACTGTTGATTTCAGATTGTTGATTGACGAAGACCCAGCCTCGATCACAAGTTAGTAATCCGACGAACACAATTAGTAAATCAGCAGTTTGCAATCCACCATCTCGTGCCTCACCGCGGACGCGTAGCGGGTTCCGGCATCGCGTCCATCAGTTCCGCTGTCTTACTCGCACGACAGATCACCTCACTGCACGTTCGCACGCGAAGTCCTCCCGGATGGCCGCAAATCGGCAGCAATTATTGGGATGCAAGCGAGCGGCCAGAAACGGCGAGCCGGCAGGCCGGTGTTCACATCGCGACAGAGGATTGAATCCGGGCGGCCGTATGAATGCCCAGACGACCCGACGTGAGCGAATACGCGGCGCCGCACGGCCAGCCACCCATTACGTGGTCTGACGAAGCTCGCGTTTGAGGACCTTTCCCGTGGCGTTCATCGGCAGCGTCTCGCGGAACTCGATCCGTCGGGGGTATTTGTAGGCGGCGAATTGCTCGCGGCACCACGTGAGGAGCTCTTCCTCGGAGATCGTTGCGCCTGGCCGGCGGACGATGAAGGCCTTGACCTCCTCTCCAAGCCGCTCGTCGGGGACGCCGACGACCGCGACGAGCGCAACCGCGGGGTGAGTCATGATCACTTCCTCGAGCTCTCGCGGGTACACGTTGAGCCCGCCGCGAATGATCATGTCCTTCTTGCGATCGACGATCGTCAGGTAGCCTTCGGCGTCGAGCGAACCGATGTCTCCCGAATGGAACCAGCCGCTCCGCATGACTTCGGCCGTCGCATCGGGCCGATTGAAGTACCCCTTCATGATGTTCGGACCCCGTATGACGACCTCGCCGCTCTGGCCCGTGCGCACAGGCTTGCCCTGGTCGTCCACGCACCGCACGTCGACGCCGAATATCGCCTGCCCCACGGTTCCGGGCTTGCTCGCACGATGGAGCTGGTTGAAGCAGGCGACCGGCGAGGTCTCGGACAAGCCGTAACCTTCGAGGATCCGGACGCCGAAGGTCTCTTCGAATCGCCGCATCAGGTCGTGCGGCATCGGTGCGCCGCCCGACACGCAAAGCCGCAGGTGTTCCGCAACTGGCGTCGGGTCCACGCCCCTGCTCTTCACGTGCTCCAGGAGCGCCCAGTACATCGTCGGCACCCCAATCCAGAAACCCACCCGTTCGCGTTTCATCGTCTCGAGCACGGCTGCCGGATCGAATCGAGGAAGCAGGACGAGACGGAGGCCGGCGTACAGCCCCATGTTCATCAGGCACGTCTGCGCGGTCGAATGAAACAGCGGGAGCGTGACGAGCGCCACATCCTGCTCGAACCCTCCGCTCATCTGCGGCAGGAACATATCGCGCGATGCGATCGCGTTGAGCAGCATGTTCTCGTGCGTGAGCTCGGCCCCCTTCGGATAGCCAGTCGTGCCCGACGTGTAGAGGATCACCGCCGTGTCGTCCGGCCGTCGGCGCCACGTTTCGAAGTCGGTGGATTGTCCGTCGATCATCTGGCTCAGCGTCAGCGCGGGCGCCACAGGGCTCGGAGCTGCGGGATCCGCCGTGATGACGATCAGCATCTCGACGCCGGCGTCGGTGCAGGCCGCACGCGCCATCTCCGCCATTGGCAGTTCGTGTGTGCCCTCGAACACGATGAGCACGTTCGACTCGCTGTCGCGCAGGTGATAGGCGATTTCGCGCGGCTTCAACATCACGTTGAGCGGGACGACGACGGCGCCCGTCTTGAGGATGCCGAAGTACCCGATCGGAAACCACGGCACGTTGGGGCAGGAGAACGCGACCCGATCCCCGGGTGCAACTCCCAGCGTGACAAGTCCGGCCGCTACCTGCGCCGCGCGCGCATCGAGTTCTGCGTACGTGAGCCGGGGTTCGCCGCCGGCGATCGCTACACGGTCGGGCGTCATCCGCGCCGAGTACTCGATGACGCTCGAGAGGTTCAGACAGGTTGCATGGTGGCTGATCATCGGGTGCTACGTGCTCAGGGTGCTCACGGTGCTCACGGTGCTCGGTGCTCCGTGCTCACGTGCTCATAGTGCGCCACGGCGCCGCGTAATGCGGCCTCGAACGCATCGTCGCGGGAACGGATCCTCAGCTCCTCCGACAGGAGCCCGGTGAGGCTTTCATTGCCGAGCGAGACGACGCGCGACATGAGGGTCCGGCCGTCGACGCTGGCGGAGGCTTCGACGCACCGACGGCTGGACGCCAGTCGCAGCGCGAGCTCCGTCCTGTCACCACCGAGGCTGATCGACTCGATAGCTGCGTCCCGTGTGGTTTCGAGGATCTGGATTGTCGCTGCGTCCTTCCAGTGCAGTGCCGTTCTGACCCAGGCGGCCAGCAGCGAGCACGAGGCGTGGTCCGCGCCTTCCACCCGGAGCTGGTTGAAGCTCGCGATCGCGTCGCGCACGTCGGGGACGTCGACGAACTGCGCGACGAGCGCGCGCCATCTCGTCAACCGCGTCCAGCGCAGATCGCTGAAGGCCGACTGCTCCACGAACTCGAGCGCGCGCTGCCATACAGCCGGTGCCGGATCGGCATCGAGCACGACGCGGTCCGCAAGCTTCGCGAGGCTCGCGAGCATGTCGGCGGACCCACCCCGCCACCAGACGAGCGTCGGCAGGCTCGAGAGCCGCAGCGCTGCCAGGGCGTTGTCCACGTAGCGATCCGGCAGCCCTCCGATGACGACAACATTGCCCACGAGCTTCGGGGTCGACGACGTCGGAGCCTGCGTGACGAGAATGGCGCGGACGGCGCACCCGTCGCAGAGCTGCTGAAGAGGCGGCAGGGCCTCGCGCGCGCGCTCGTCCGGACCAATCGCCACGACCGTCGCTGTCAGTGCCCGCGCGTGACCCGTTGCGCCCGTCGTCTGTGTGCCGCGCGCCAGGACCGATTCGATCTCGGAAAACGACACGTCCCTACCGCGCTGTTCGAGCACCTCGCTCACAACGTCCTCCATCGGCGGCCGTCGCACGCCATCAACGCATCAGCCTCTCTCGGTCCCCATTCGCCCGCCTCGTACGTTGGAACGGCTGCGGGCTTTTCTCTACGCCATACCTCGTGAACAGGCGTGATCAGCGCCCATGACGCTTCGACGAAATCGTGTCGTGCGAACAGCGTCGGATCGCCCAGCATCGCGTCGAGCAGCAGCGTTTCGTAGGCTTCCGGCACCTGTCCGCCAAACGCCGTCCCGTATCGAAAGTTCATCATCACGGGCGCAAGCTGCATGCGTGTGCCCGGGAGCTTCGCCTCGAAGCGAACGGAGATTCCCTCATCCGGCTGTACGTTCACGATGAGCAGATTCGGGGCAATGGAGCTGGGGCTGGTGCGCTTGAAAATCTGCAGCGGTGGACGCCGGAACTGAATCGCGATCTCCGTCGTCCGTTTGGGAAGCCGTTTGCCGGTTCGAATATAAAACGGCACGCCCGCCCACCGCCAGCTATCCAGGTGGACCCGAAGTGCAACGAACGTCTCGGTTGTCGAGTGGGGATCGACGCCGGGCTCCTCACGATACCCGGGGACTTCACTCCCGGCAACCCAGCCGGCTGCGTACTGTGCCCGCACGACATTCGGTTGACCGTCTGCCGCTGGCCCGTCTTCGAGCAGCGGCTGCATCGAGAGCAGCACGTCCATCTTCCGATCGCGCACGCTCTCGGCCGTGAACGCAATTGGCGGCTCCATCGCCACGAGCGTCAGCAGCTGCATGAGATGGTTCTGCACCATGTCTCGCAGCGCGCCTGCGCCTTCGTAGTACGAAGCACGCCGCTCGACGCCGACGGTCTCCGCCGCGGTGATCTGCACGTGATCGATGTACCGGCGGTTCCAGATCGGCTCGAACATGCCGTTGCCGAAGCGAAAAACCATCAGGTTCTGGACGTTCTCCTTGCCGAGATAGTGATCGATGCGGAAGACCTGATCTTCGGTGAAGTGCCGATGCACGAGCGCGTTAAGCTCGCGTGCGCTGTTCAAATCGGTACCGAACGGCTTCTCGATAATGACGCGCCGCCATCCACGACCGCGCGGCTTCGAAAGCTCCGCCTCACCCAGATGCTCGATCACCTGCCCGTAGACGCCGGGTGGGATCGCAAGGTAGTAGAGGATGCCCTCGATAGCGTCCATCTCCTGCAATCGTGCTCGGAGGCGCTCGAACGCCTGAGCGTCATCGGGGGCCCCGGCGTGATAGAAGAGCCGCTTCGCAAGCGAGGCCGCCACTTCGTCGTGCTCGTCATCCACGTCCGCGAATTCGCGGAGGCTGTCGATGAACTGCTTGCGGAACGCGTCGTCGTCCATCGGCGAGCGTGCGACGCCAATGACGCTGAAGCGGGCCGGCAGCCGTTGCGCGCGTCCGAGATTGTAGATGGCCGGCAGCAGCTTGCGACGCGCCAGGTCACCCGTCGCGCCGAAGATCACCAGCGTCGTCGGTCCAGGGGTGGGCTCGATGCGTAAGTTGTCGTGGAACGGGTTCTCCGTCATTCGAAAGGCATCATATCGTAGGGGGACAGTTCCCTTGAGGGCACTATGAGCCGACGGGCCAATGGCGGGGACACCCCAGAGTGTCCGTCACCGGTGGCTGCCACCGGTGCCTGTCCCGTTTGGATGTCCCCAGCCTCAGCGGCGGGACGCGAGGTACGAGGAAATTGCGTCGAGCTGTTCAGGCGAGAGGCGCATGCCGAAGGACGGCATCTCGGCATCCGGGTCCACGGCCTCGGGATCGATAATCCGGCGACGCAACGTCGCGGCGTCATGCTTGCTGCCGATGTGCGACAGCTCGGGACCGTCTTTGCCGCCGTCGCCGTCGATGACGTGACAGCCGACGCACCACCGCGCGAACACGGTGGCCGCGCGTTCGGTAGTTGTGGGAAAGCCGGGATACGGCTGACGCGAGAGGCGACGCACGTACGCGATGATCGCGGCGGCCTCGCGTTCGTTGACCACGCTCACTGGCTCGCGAAGGCCGGGCGCGATCATCTCGGGATCGGCGATGTGGCTCGCAATCCACTCGGTCCCGCGCGTGGCCGGCAGCTGCCCGAAAGGCTCGACGATGCCGCCCTCGGCATGGCAGCGATCGCATCCGCCGGACATCACAAACGTGCGCCCGCCGATCGCGCGCAACGTCCACGTGTCCGCAGTTGCGGCCGACATCGGACGATCCCGCCAGCCGAGCGTCGTCAGCACGACGATCGCAATCGCGCCAACGGATACACCGCCGAGGACTGCGCGCCGTTTCCGGGGATCCCGATCTGGGCCGCGATCCAGCCACGGAAGGAGGGCCAGGACTGCGCCGAGCAGCGTGGGCAGGATGATCGCGCCAACGACTTCGAGCCGCCCTGGAAAGTATTTGAGCAGCTGAAACAGCCCGAGAAAGTACCACTCGGGCCGCGGCACGAACGCCACGTCGCTGGGATCCGCCGGGCCTTCCATCGGCGGCGTGCCGCGCCACGCGAACGCCACGAGCGCGGCAAGGACGACGAGCACCACCGTGGTGTCCCGAGCGGCCTGAAAGGGATAGAACGGCGTCGGCTGTCCGGCACGCGCGCGCACAGGTCCGGAAATCCCGTGCTTGCGCATCAGCGCGAGATGCGCCACGACGAGCGCCACGAGCAGAGCCGGCAGGAAGATCACGTGTGCCGCGTACCAACGGGTCAGCGTCAGTGCGCCGATGGTCGAACCACCGCGCATGATGCCCGCGACGACTTCGCCCGCAAGAGGAGCAAGACGCGCGACGTTGACCGTGACGACGGTCGCCCAGTACGCGCGTTGATCCCAGGGGAGCAGATATCCGGTCAGCGCGAAGGCAAGGATCAACCCGAGAAGCGCCAGACCCGACAGCCACGTGAGCTCGCGCGGCGGCTTGTACGAGCCGAACGCGATCACGCGCAGGATGTGAAGCGCAACCGCGACCACGATGAAGCTGGCGCCAAAGTGATGCAGCCCTCGAACGAGGCGGCCCGCAGTCGTGCTGCTGATGAACCGGACGCTCTCGTACGCGTGATCGGGCGTCGGCGCGTAGTAGAGCGTGAGGAACGCGCCGGTGAGCAGCTGCACACCGAGCAGCGCCAGCAGCACGCTCCCGAGCGTGAAGAACCAGCCGGTCCCGGGCGGCAACGGCTCGTCGAGCAACACCTCGCGAATCCGCCGGACGCTCGCGCGCGCGTCGAGCCATTCGGTCAGCCGCGAAATCACAGACGCACCAGGACCGTGCCATCGCGACCGTCGACGCGAGCCTCGACCGAATCGAGCGGCCGCGGCGGCGGTCCGCCGACGACCTTGCCGCGGGCGTCGTACACACCGCCGTGGCATGGGCAGCGGAAGCGTTTTGTTTCAGTGTCCCAGCGCACCTGACACCCGAGATGCGTGCAGGTTGCTGAAAGCGCGCGGACGTTCTCGGTCCCGTCGAGCATGAGGAACACCGTCTGCTGCGCGCGCTCGCGATACCAGCCATCGGCACGCGGCACGGTGAGGATTCGCGTCACTGGAGCGTCAGTCGCGAGGTCATCGACGGGACCGGCGCGCACCCATCGTTCGCGCGAGGCGGCTGCTGCGGGCCGCAGCGCAAATACGCCGAGCAGCGCCGACAACGCGCCACCGATCAGGGCTACGAAACTGTTGACGAGGACGGCAAGCGCCCGCCGGCGCTCCGGTCGGAGTGGAAAATCGCTAGTCGAAGGCATGTTCCGAAGGACGCACTGCGAACCTGGGGCCAGCCCGAAGATGCGCGCAACCTGCGCGCGGGCCGCAGTTTACCCTCTTTGGCGGATCCCGGGGAGTTCCGCGATTCGTAAGCGCTTTCGGATGTTTACCGCTGGCGATCGAGTTTCTGGAGGTACTCCTTGGCTTTGGGGGTCTCCATGAGCCTGAGGCGCCGCAGCGCCTCCGCTCGCAGCTTGGGATCGCGCTCGTGTTCGGCGACGCGAATCAGCTCGTCCTCGGCGCCCGCGCTGAAGAATCCGAGGATGATTGGCAGCTTGACGGCGAACTCGGCCCGCTCATACAGCATCCAAAGCTGCTCGCTGCCCCCCGCCTGCGCAAGCTTGAGGATCGCGCTCTCGCGCAGACCCGGGTCTTTCTCCGATTGCGCGATGCGGAAGAGCGGCGTCTTCTCGAGCCGCTCGCCCAGAGAGGTGACGACCTGCTGCTTGACCGGCAAATCAGCGGTTGTGTAGACCTGCATCAGCTCCTGCGAGATCTCAGGGCCGCCGAATCGTCCCAGCTCGCGAACGGCAGCAACCCGCGCAAACTCGGGACCAGCCTTCGCAACCTGCACGACCGCCGCGCGGGCTTCGGGCTTTCCCGACTGCATCATGACGAACATGGCTCGCCGCGCATCACCGGGGTTGTCGCTGTCGAGCGCGATTTCCGTCAAAATCGGAATGACCTTCAGCGCATCGGTCCGGATCAGGCTTCCGAGCGCCTGGATGCGCAGCTCGATATCCGGCTGGTAGTCTTCCGGAAACCATGCGGGCGGTTTTGGCGGGAGAGGCGCCGGCGGCGGCGCGTACGGCGGCCGTGGCGTGGGCACTGCAGTCGGAGCGGGCGCAGGAGGCTCCGGCGGCGCAGGAACCGTCGCTGGATTCGCTCCCTCCGCCACTGGCGGCGGTGGCGCCGGCTTCCTGGCTCTCGTCGGCATGCGTGCGGGCTGTGGCGGCACCGCCGTCCACCACAAGACGTCGTTGCGTCGCAGATGGATCGCGATATCCACTCGCAGCGATCCCGCAGGTTTCACCCAGAGACTCTTCGGATACTCGCTCTCCAGCCGACGGATCGTCTCGATGGCCGATGCAGAGTCTCCCGATTGATTCAGGCTGTGAGCCAGCCAGTAGAGCGCTTCGTCCTTGGCCTTCTCCTTGGGGTCGTTGATCGCCGCACGCAACTCGACGATCGCGCGCGGCCACTGTTCATCGGCCATGTAATCCTTCGCGCGGCCCAGCCGCGCCGAATCCGACGCCGGGGTGGGCGTGGAGGAGAACGCCGGTACTGCCACTACTATCGCAATCGCCAGCGCGATTGTTGTTCTCATTTCCCTGTTCCCTTTTCGTTACCCATTGGCTCTTCGCTCTTGGCTTCGGGCCTCTCATTTATCAATGCTCGCGCGCCCGCGCCCGCGCGCGATTCGACTCGCTTCGCTCGCTCGCCGTACCGCAGGCGCTTTCCCCTTTTCCCTTTTTCCTTTTCCCTTTTCACCTTCAAATCCCTGCCGTCGTGACCGCGTTCATCTTCGTCATGAGATCGCGCTTGCGAATCAGGCGCTGAATCCGCTCGAGCGTCGCTCGGTCGCGCTCGTCGGACATCGACGCTTGCAGCAACACGAGCTCGAGATCTGACAGGACTCCCGCCAACGTCTTCATGCCCCGCTCCTGCGCCGCATGCCGGTACAATCGCGTGTCGTCCAGCAGAGACGATGCGAGTTGGCGCTCGTAGGACCAGTCTTCAGCCGATGCTTCGCTCGGATTCTTCGCAGCAAGGCCGAGCACAACGAGCTTCGACCGCTCGAAGTGCTGCTCGCTGACCGACGCGAACGCAGCATCGGTGCGCTCGGGTCCCGCGGCGGATGTGTCGACGCTGCTCGGGGCACGTCTTTCGATGACGGTCGAACCTGCCGCGGCGGGAGTCGGCGGCGGGGTTTCGGTGATCGGCCTCGCGCCAGTCGTCACGGTCGTCGTTTCGGGCGGCCGCGCACCTCTCGTCCGTGCAAGATACACCACGCTCGTTGTCGCGAGAGTCAGGATCGCCGCCATCGCGACATACGACGCGAGATTGTGGCGCACGCGGAGGCGCGCTCTGTCAACCGGGCGCGGACGCGTGATCGGCATCACCTTTGATCGTTGCCGCTCCCGCGCGACCGCCGCTTCCAGGCGGGCCATGAATGGCGCCCAGTCGCCGCCCGGCGGCGCAGCAATCTCGGAACGTGACGCGAGCGCAGCACGGATCATCGTCAACTCGTCGAGCGCCGCACGGCAACCACGGCACGTACGCAGGTGCTGCCCGACAAAGGCGCGTTCCGACGCGTTGAGTTCGTCGTAGAAATACAGTTCGATCGCTGCGGACGTCTGGACGGCACACGTCGTCATACACGTCCTCCTGTCGCGACCCCCCGAGCGCGCTCGGGACAGGCGCTCGTCGCGCGCAGCGCATCGCGCAGCCTGTGGACTGCGGCGTGAAGCTGGCGTTTGACGGTTCCTTCCGCAAGCCCGAGCGCTTCGGCAATCTCGCCGAGCTTCAGCCCTTGATGATGACGCATGACGAAGACGAGGCGCTGGCCGGGCGGCAACTTCGCGATTGCCCCCTCGAGAACCACTCCCAGCTCACCAGCATACGCGCGTTCCTCTGGGCCCGGAGTCTCCTCCGGCATGTTGCGCAGCGTCTGGTCCGCATCGTCTCCGAATGCTGATGACACGGGCGATTGACGGCGACGATGATCGATACAAGCGTTCATGACGATCCGGTAGATCCACGACGTGAGCTGGGCATCCTGACGAAAGCCGTCGAGGGATCGGTAAATCTTGATGAAGACTTCCTGCGCGATGTCCTCGGCGTCGTGATGGTTGCCCGCGAACTGGTAGGCGACGCGATACACCATGGATCGGTGCCGCTCGACGAGCGCCTGAAAGGCGGCCGGGTCACCGCCCGCCGCGCGGGTAATCAGGTCCGAGTCAACCATCCAGTGCCCGTGTCATCTGTATGACGGAGGCAGTTGCTCCGCGGTTGATCGACGCCGAAAGAAGGGCTCTCGGCTCAGGGCTTTTTTGGGCCTGTAAAACCGGCTCAAACACCCGGACGGCAGGTGACTTACGCTCGCGTTCCCTTAACCCAACGATATCCATCATTTCGAGGGACGTGCAATCGCTCGATTCGTCGAGTTCGAAGTTTTCACGGTTCCGAGCAATTCAATCAGCAATCGTCACTCCGCATTGAAACTTCGGGTTCAAAAATCCGTAATCTCCAATCTCGATCTGCAATCAGCAGTCCGTCAATCAGCAATCCGCATTCGGCAATCAGCAATCGGTCTATACTCGCCAAATGCCTCATCAGAAGGCGTTGCTGGGCGTGGCGAACGCACTGCGGCGCAACGTGGCCATCATCGCTCATGTCGATCACGGCAAGACGACGCTCGTCGATGCGATGTTGCACCAAAGCGGGATCTTCCGCGCGAACGAGCGTGTGATGGAGCGCGCGATGGACAACATCGACCTCGAGCGCGAGCGGGGCATCACCATCCTCGCGAAGAATACCGCCGTCCGCTATCGTGACGTTCTGATCAATATCGTGGATACGCCGGGTCATGCGGACTTCGGCGGCGAGGTCGAACGGACGCTCGCGATGGTCGACGGCGTGCTGCTGCTCGTCGACGCCTCCGAAGGCCCGCTGCCTCAGACACGCTTCGTGCTCCGCAAGGCCCTCGAAAAACGCCTCACGCCCATCGTCGTCATCAACAAGATCGACAGGCCGGACGCGCGCCCGCAGGAGGTCCTGAACGAGGTCTACGATCTCTTCATTGATCTGGACGCCACCGAAGAACAAATCGACTTCCCGGTGCTGTACTCGAGCGCTCGGACGGGCACGTCGAGCCCCTCGATTGACAACGGAAAGGATCTGCGCCCGTTGTTCGATGCGATCGTGGAGTCGGTGCCCCCACCGCGCGGCGACGCAGACGCACCGCTGCAGATGCTCGTCGCAAACCTCGACTCCAGCGACTATCTCGGACGGATCGCGATAGGGCGCGTTTTCAACGGTCGGGTCAAGGTCGGAGATCCAATCGCAGTCTGCAAGCTGGACGGCACCGTGCAGGAAACGCGCGTCACGAAGCTGCTTGCGTTCGACGGCCTGCGGCGGGTGGATATCGCGGAGGCTGGCGCCGGCGATATCGTGTGTCTCGCCGGCATCGAAGACATCACGATCGGTGAGACGATCGCGGACGTCGAGCATCGCCAGGCCATGCCGCCCATTGCCGTCGACGAGCCGACGGTCTCGATCATCTTCGGCGTGAACACGTCGCCGATGTCCGGCCGCGAGGGGCAGTTCGTCACGTCGCGGCAGATCAAGGATCGTCTCGACCGCGAGCTCCTCGGCAACGTCTCGATCAAAGTCGAGCCGACGGACACGCCGGAGCAGATGAAGGTGCTCGGACGCGGCGAGCTCCAGCTGTCGATCCTGATCGAGATGATGCGCCGCGAAGGCTACGAGCTCCAGGTCTCCCGTCCCGACGTCGTCACGAAAACGATGAACGGCCAGGTCATGGAACCGATCGAGGGCCTGGTAATCGACGTCCCCGAGGAGTTTCAGGGCGTCGTCATCGCGCAGGTGGGCATGCGCCGCGGCACGATGACGAAGATGGTGAACCATGGAACCGGACGCGTGAGGCTGGAGTTCCGAATACCGGCTCGCGGCCTGATCGGATTCCGATCGCAGTTCCTCACCGAGACGAAGGGCACCGGCATCATGAATCATCTCTTCGCCGGGTGGGAGCCGTGGCACGGCGCAATTCCCTCGCGTGTCACCGGCGCCCTCGTCGCCGACAGGGCTGGAACAGCGACCGCGTACGCGATCTGGAACCTGCAGGAACGTGGCGAAATCTTCATCGAGCCCGGCGAGCCCGTGTACGAGGGCATGATCATCGGCGAGAACGCGCGCGCAAACGATCTCGACGTCAACGTCACAAAGGAAAAGAAGCAGACGAACATGCGCGCGTCCACAGCGGACGAAGCCGTCCGCCTGATACCGCCGCGCAAGCTCGGACTCGAGCAGGCGATGGAATTCATCGACGACGACGAGCTCGTCGAGGTAACGCCGGCGAGCATTCGACTCCGCAAGAGAATTCTCGCAGCGAATATGAGGCCGAAGCGTGAGTGACGTTCCGGCAGAACGGCCCACGGGCATTTCACGAAGCTCACGAAGATACGAAGACCACGATGAAGACGAATGAACGCTTAAAAAACTCCGTGGTCTTCGTCTCTTCGTGGTCTTCGTGAGAACGCCGTCGGCCCGTCACATCGATCAGTATTTGACGGATCTCAAAGTCGACATTACACCTGCAGCCATCGCACCGGATTGCCCCGCGACTCCAGGAAGCGTCGGAAATCCTCAACCCCGATCGTGACGCTTGCCGTGTTCACGTTCGGATGAAAGATCAGCCGCTCCGCGCTCTGGAGGTCGGCATCCACGATAACGCGCACGGCGTGACGGGTGTCGTTGATGAGGCCAAATGGCGAGACGGAGCCCGGCGTGAGCCCCAGCTGCGCCTGCAGCCGCTCGGGCGATCCGAAGCTCAGACGATCGTCGCCAATCACCCGAACGAGGTGACGCAGGTCGGCCTGTTTCTCAATCGGCAGGATGACAAGATAATGGCGATCCCCTTTCTTGTTTCTCAGAAACAGGTTCTTGACTGGCGCGGCCGGGATGTCGGCCCAATGCACGGCGGCTTCCTCGGCTGTGAAGACCGGCGGGTGAATGTATCGCTCGTACGCGATGCCCAATGCGTCGAGCGCCGCGTACACGGCGGCCGGATTATCAGAGACTTGCATCCAGAAGCTAGAAGTTAGAAGCCAGAGTGAATTCTGTCACGATCGCTCTAACTTCTAGAGTCTAGCTTCTGCCCTCTATCGCCGACCTTTCCTCTCACTCGAGGACTTCAACGCGCACGGGAACGAGCCCGGGCTTGATGGATCTCAGACGCTGCGCCGCGCCTGTCGAGAGATCGATGATGGTGCCCTTGCGGCGGTTCTGCCCGTACGGCCCACGATCGACGATGCGTACGACGACCTGACGCCCGTTTTGCAGGTTCGTCACCCGCACCACCGTTCCGAGCGGCAGCGTCCGGTGCGCAGCCACCATCGACCACTGATTGAACGACCTCCCGCTCGCCGTGATCTCGCCATGGAAACCGGGACCGTAATACGACGCCAGCCCGAACTGCGTCGGAGGCGCCACTACGACAGCGCTCGGCTGATGCGAGCCTGGAAGTACGATCACGGCCGTCGAAAACACCACCGCCGGTACAACGATCCGCAGAACGCGCATGAGAACGGACTTGAAAAACCCGCGCCAACCGCCCACAAGCCGGTAATACTAAAGGCGCTCGACTGCCTGCAAGCACTGCAGTACCCAGCTCAGCGATGAGAATGGAGAAGTGACGAAGCTGTCCCGCAGGTTCGACGAAGCGTTCAGGTACGCACACGAGTCGCATGCGGATCAAACACGCAAAGGCACAGGCGCGCCCTTTGTCGGACACCTCATGGGTGTCGCGTCCATTGTGTTGGACGATGGCGGCGATGAGGATGAGGCGATTGGCGCACTCCTTCACGATGCCGCCGAGGACCAGGGTGGACGTGCCCGCCTCGACGATATCCGCTCACGATTCGGCGACGCCGTCGCGCGGATCGTCGAGGACTGCACGGATTCATGGGAGACGCCGAAACGTCCGTGGAGCGAACGGAAGAAGGCCTACGTCGAGCATGCGCGGCATCTCGGCGCTTCGAGCCTGCGCGTGTCGGCTGCTGACAAAGTCCACAACACGTACGCGATCCTGCGCGACCTCCGCAACATCGGCGAGGAGGTGTGGAATCGGTTCAGTGCACCGGCGGATGACGTGATGACGTACTACGAATCGCTCGTACGAGCGTACCGCGAGGCGGGCGGCGGACGTCTGGTCGACGAACTCGATCGCATCGTGCGCGGTATCAGACGCGAAATGGGTTACTGATAAGCCCGCAGCCTGACCCGCGCCGGAGGCGGCGCAAGCGGAGCGGCGCGGGCAACAGTCTCGATGGGGGCCGGCGGGGCGAAGCCCCCTATGAATCGAAGAAGCGAACGAGCGCAGCGAGTGAGGCGCCGGAGCGGAGCAGGGCGAAGGGGCCCCGCGAGCGACGGCGATGGGGGATCCGGCGGGGCGAGGCCCCCCGGTCGAGTATGATGAGTCGCTCAACGAAGGAGTGTGCATGCCCGCAGCCAGATCGGATCAGCATCGTCACGGCGTGGGTTTTCTGGTCTCATTGGTACTCCTCGTCATCCCGTCGATTTCCTGGGCGCAGGTGGCCGCTCCGGTGCCCGCAGCGGCGTCGGACAAAACCTCACGGCCGTTCTCCACGATCTTCTCCGGGCTGGTGCAAGACTTCGGCAACCTTGGCCAGAAGCAGCCGCTCATCGTCTTTGGTGTGGGTGGTGTGTTGACGGGCCTCGCGATTCACACCGACGGCGAGATCCGCGATCGCATGATCAATAAACCGATCAGGGTCGAGGATGCATTCGACCCGGGTGACATCATTGGATCGGGATATGTGCAGTTCGGTGCCGCGATGGGCACGTACGCGTGGGGACGCGTCAGTCACAAGTCGCGGCTGACCGAGCTCGGCGCGGATCTGGCCGAAACGCAGATTGTCTCGGGCGCACTCACGCAAGGCGCCAAGCTGATTGTCAGCCGGCCGCGACCGGATGGCGGCGGCCGATCCTTTCCGTCAGGGCACACGTCGGCCACATTCGCAACCGCCACCGTGCTGCAGCGTCATTTCGGGTGGAAGGTTGGAGCGATCGCCTACGCCGGCGCCATGTACGTTGGCGCGTCGCGCCTGACCGAAAATCAGCACTACTTGACGGATGTGGTGGCCGGGGCCGCGATCGGCATCGGCTCGGCGCTCGCGCAAGGGTTCGGTCGCAGCCCCGCGCACGTCACGGTCACGCCGGTTGCAATGAAAGGTGGCGCCGCGGTTTTCGTCAGCGCGCTGCCGCAGTAGTCGATCCGTCGAAAAACGCATGCGCGTGGGGCTGGTGCCCGTCATCACGGGTTTGTGCTGGTTAATAAGCGTCTCGTCGGCGGCCGCGGACTGGGCGATCAGCGGCTTCCTGGGCGCGGTCCAGACTCGTCCGAACACGCTGACGGTGCAGTTGCCCAACGCCGGCACGCAGCTGACCCTCGATTCTGTTCGGTATCGATCACAATCCTTCGACTCGCCGCAATACTACGGTGTCCGCGTCACGCGATACCTGGGACCGCACTTCGGGCTCGAGGGGGAATGGATTCACCCCAAGGCCTACGCGCGAACAGAGGAAGTGGTGCACGCATCCGGGACCGTGGCCGGCTCGCCGCTCAACGCCGATGTTCGGCTGGACTCACTCGTCCACCGATTCTCCATCTCGCATGGACTCAACTACCTCCTGATGAACGCCGTCGTCAGGCATCCGTTGGATAAGAGCGAGAGACCGCGAGGATGGCTTACGGCACGTGCCGGCGCAGGGCTGACGATCCCGCACGGCGAGAGCGACATCGGAGGCCTCACGCAAGAGCAGTACGAGATCGGATCGGTTGGGTTCCACTTCGCCGCCGGTGGCGAGCTGAAGATCAGTCGGATCGTGTACGTGATGGCCGAATACAAGTTCACCACTACGGACGAGTCAGCGAGCGTCGCCGGTGGGACAGTTGATGGACGGTTCAGCTCGCATCACATTGCGTTCGGAATCGTCCTCAGGCCATAACACTTTTCGGATGTCCGTCGTATTGCGATCGGCTATAACTGGAAACCAGCCACCGTGCGCGGACGTGCATCCGATAGTCGACTCGGGTGTCCGCGCAGTTCGTTAATGGGTCCCTCATGCGGCTCGCCGCACGATCCTTCGCTACCGCACAACGGGCCTCGGCGCGCCCGAGGCGCGCCGCGCCGGAGCGGAGGGGGCCGCAGGGGCCCCGCGAGCGACGGCGATGGGGGTCCGGCGGGGCGAAGCCCCCCGGTGTAGAAAGGAGCCGAACGTGATGCGAGGTCGACATCTGAGCGTGGTGATCCTGTTCGTCGCAATCGGTCTGACGGCGCCGGCGCTGGCGCAGCAGGCGCAGGCGCCGCTCCGATCCCCAGACGTCATCTTCGTACCGACGCCGCCGGAAGTCGTGGACGCCATGTTGAAGCTGGCGAGTGTCACCTCGAAAGATGTGGTGTACGACCTCGGCTGCGGCAATGGCATCATCGTCGCCACTGCGGCGCAGAAGTTCGGCGCGCACGCCGTGGGCATCGACATCGACCCGCAGCGGGTCAAGGAATCGAACGAGCGCATTCAGCAGGCGGGCGTGACCGACAAGGTCAAGATTCTCAACGCCGATCTGTTCACCAGCGATATCAGCGACGCCACGGTCGTCACGCTTTACCTCCTTCCATCGCTGAACCAGAAGCTGATTCCCAAATTGAACAAGGAGCTCAAGCCAGGCACGCGCGTCGTGTCACAGAGCTTCGATATGGGCGAGCAGAACCCGGCCGAGAAAACCGTCGACGTCGACGGGCGCTCCGTGTATCTGTGGAGGACGCCGCTGAAGGAAGCGGCGAAATAGACGGAGTCAGAAGCTAGAAGCCAGAGTGAACCAGGTCGATCGCTCTAGATTCTGGATTCTAGCTTCTGACTAGCGGCGGTGTGCGGAGGCGCCGGCCGACTCCAGTCGGTGTGCGGGGCCCGATTCTCCACGAGCCAGGCGTAAACGAGCTTGCTGTACGTCTGCCATCGCATTCGCTTCCCCTCGTAAAAGGGGACGAGCGCGCGCTGGAGCGCCGGCAGCCGGTAGAAAGGCACGCCCGGAAAGTAGTGGTGCTCCAGGTGGTAGTTGGAGTTCAGGAACGCGAAGTCCCAGAACCAGTGACCCTTCATCAACGTGCCCCACTTCGCCGGATCCTCCGGATCGATGTCGTAGTGCTGCCCGAGACGGTTCAGCGTGAACGCGATCGGGAAGACGAAGAAGACCGGGATGATGCTCGTCCGCAGCGCTGCGTAAAATCCGAAGAAATACCAGAGCACCGCCACCACGCCGACGTGAAACGCGATGCAGGCCTTCCGCTCGATGCGGATGGTGCGCTGGAGATCCCCCGGATACGTCGCCGCCTCGCGACGCGCCGCGCGAAAGTAAATCGGAAAGAGCGCGGGTGTGCAGTAGAGCAGCTTGAACCATCGCGCGTTGATCTTCGGCGACAAGTGATGTCGCTTGGGATCGTCTTCGTCCGACCCGAGCTCGGCGTGATGATCGAGATGCCAGCGCGTGAACTGGCTGGCCGAGATACCACAGGGGATCGCGTACAGCAGACCGAGCACACGCTCGAGCGACGCACGGCGGCGCTCGAAGATCGTGTGATGCACCACCTCGTGGAGCAGGATCGTGAAGTTGAAGACCGTCAGGCCCTGGAGGAACGCGAGCGGAATCCAGATCAGCGGATTCGAAAAACGGATGAGGCCCACCGTCGCGAGCACCAGAATCGCAAATTGCCGGATTGAGACGACGAAGTGGCGCGCCGGAGACTTCCTGTGGAACTCGCGCATCTGATCGCGCGGGATCGCCGCACCCAGCTCGGCCCGTAAAGCGACCGCATGCTGCGAGTAATAGTGGGATTTCACCGTTTGATGATTGTAGCAGTCCCCACTCACAGCCGGTAGCTCGGTAGCTCGGTAGCTCGGTAGTTCGGTAGCTCGGTAGTTCGGTAGCTCGGTAGTTCGGTGGCTCGGTAGCTCGGTAGTTCGGTGGCTCGGTAGTTCAGTGGCTCCGTAGCTCGCGGCGGGCAACGTCGGCGATTGGGCTCTCACCTCACGCCGCTGCGCTCTGGGCCAATGTTGACGTTCTTGGCTGCCAAAGCCGAGAGCCATGAGCCCAAAGCTTGGGTTGAACGAGCAACCGACCACCGAACTACCGAGCTACCGGCCGGCTCGGTTCCACCACCCTCGTCAGCGCGACGCCAGTCAGCACCGCGGCAGCGCCGATAATCTTGCGCAGCCCGAGCGGCTCACCAACGAAGATGACCGCAGTCGCCATCGCGACGAGTGGAATGACGTTCGAGTAGACGGACGTTCGCGCGCTGCCGATCTGACGGACCGCGGCGTACCAGATGGTGTACGCCACGCACAACGCAAACAATCCCGAATAGCCCATCGACGCCCAGGCGCCCGGGCTGAGGCTCGTCCAGGAAACGGCGCGAACGTGTGGCCACACCGCGGGCACGTACAGCAACGTCCCGATCGACATCGACAACCCGGTGATCGCTACCGGGGAATGGCGCGCCATCAGCTGCTGCGATCCGAGCGTGTAGGCCGCCCAGCAGCAGACCGCGACGAGCATCAGCAGATCGCCGACGATGCTGTGCGACGCGGTGCTGAATCCCTGTCCGACGACGAGATAGATTCCCGCCAGCGAGAGCGCTGCGCCCGCCCAGTGCCACCGACTGACCGGCTCGTGGCCGAGCACCGCGGAACTTATCGCGATGAGGACGGGCGTCACCGCGAGCATCAGGGAACTGTTCGCCACGCTCGTGCGCGCAAGCCCCCCGATGAAGCAGTACTGGTACACGCCGTGGCCGATGACGCCGAGCGCGACGACGCCGAGCCACTCGCGACGGAACATCGTCGCCGGCGTGTAGAAGATGCTGGTGGATTCGAGGTTGGCTCCGTTCCGTTTCACGCGCGTGCGGACGCCGGCCAGAATCGCGAGGAACACGGTCGACGCGATGACCATTCGCACGGCGTTGAATGCCTGCGGATCGATCTGGCGAAGCGCGGTCTTGATGACGGAGTAGTTCGTGCCCCAGATGAGGGCCATCAGGAGCAGGAGCGCATCGATTCCGGAGACGTGGAACCGTCCGGAGCCGGGGTCCCCGCCGCGCGTATTGTGCGCGGTGGGGTGGAACGCGGGTGGGTCGGAAGTCACCGCAACGGACGTCACGGAGGTCCGGGAACGACCCGGCCTCCGTGCCGAACTCGACAGCTGAGCGCTGCGGCTATTTGAACGGATTGAAGAAGAACAGCAGCAGCGAGATCAAGAGGACGTAGATGACGAGCGATTCGATCAGCACGAGACCGAGAAGCAGCGCGCCGCGAATGTCACCAGTCGCGCCGGGGTTGCGCGCAATGGCCTCTGCTGCCGAAGCCACCGCGCGGCCCTGCCCGAGCGCGCCGAGGCCAGCCGCGAACGCGAGCGCGAACCCCGCCGTAACGATCGACCAGCGGACCACCTCGCCGCTCGCGGACGCCGCCGCGGGTTCCTGCGCGTAGAGCACATCGGGGACGAACGCACACGCCGCGAGGGCCAGTGCGAATGTGAACACGGAACGTTTACTCACGATCCAAGCCTCCTCAATTGACCGGGGGACTTCGTCCCGCCGGACACCCAATCCCACCCCACCGCACAAACAACGTGCGTTTTTCAGCATCCTGCTAGAAATGATAGTCCAGCTCACGCGGCCGCCGGCGCTTCGTGCCCGTGCGGTGCATCATGCCCATGCTCATCGTCGTGATGCTCGATTGCGACCGCGCCCTGCAGATAAATGATCGAGAGCAGCGCAAAGATGAATGCCTGCAGCCCGCCCGTTATCAGTCCGAGCAGCATCATAGGAAGCGGAATCAGGAACGGGACGAGACCGAACAGGATGGCAATGACGAGTTCCTCGCCAAAGATGTTCCCGAACAACCGCAGCGTGAGCGACATCACCCGCGACAGGTGACTGATAATCTCGATGATGAACATCAGCGGCGCCATCAGGACCGGCGCGCCGGGTGGCAGCGCGAAGTGCTTGATGTAATTGACGACGCCCTGCTCCTTGAAGCCCTGGAAGTGGTAATAGAACCAGATCGTCAACGCGCAGCCGAGCGTGACGTTGATGTTGCTCGTGGGCGCCTTGAAGCCGGGCACCAGGCCGAGATAATTACTCGTCAGGATGAACACGAACAGCGTGCCGACGAGCGGAAGAAAGCGCGGACCCTTGGGTCCTATCCACTGCTCCATCATGCCCACGAGCGCGCGGATGCCGTCCTCCATCAGGATCTGGAGCTTGCCCGGTGTCTCGACACTCAGGCGCGACCGGACGGCAAAACAGAGCGCCGTCAGCCCGAGCACGACGATCAGCACCATCACGAGATGTTCGGGGATGACGGGGTGATTCGGATCGAAATGCACGCCCAACGGCTCGAACACGGCCTTGACGACTGGCCCGAGCACGGCATTCACGATTTGCGCGATCAGCGTTGGCTCTTCGTGCATCCAAGATTCCCGGCCGATTCAGCGGCGGAGCGGTGCTCACGGACAAGGCGGTCACCACGGAGCCGCGAAGAACAATTCGTGTGCTTCGTGCCTCCGTGGGAATGATTTGTCCGTGATCTCCGTCTCCTCCGGGAACGATTCAGGGTTTCTTAAGGAGGATGCGGCCGGCTTCGATCGAGGCCGCGACCACAACCGAGGATGCGCCCGCCAGCAGCCCAATCGGGTGCAGGCGCAAACGCGCAATCATAACGTACGCGAAAAGAGCGAGTAAAGCGTACCGCCCGCTTATCTTCGCCACGGTGAGCGCCAGCGACGGACGCCGCGGAGCGCGCTCTTCGCCGGAATCGCGCACGCGCGTCAGTGCGTTCACACCGGATCCAATCGTCCAGTAACTCACGCCGATCAAGGCACCGCCTGCCAGCACGGCAAGCGAGGCGACCAGTCCATCACGCGCGATACCGAATGCGACAACCGCCATCGCCGCGCAGGCAAGAAGGGCTGTCCGTTCCAAGCGCCGCAGGAAAGTATCAGCCTGCACCTATTTGATGAACTTGTTGGCGGTCCGGTAGACGTTGACCACGCCGGCGATGATGCCAAGGACGAAGAAGATCAGAAAGAACAGTGGGCCCGTTCCGAACCATTTGTCGAGCAGGTAGCCGAACCAGGCGCCGAGGATCGTCGCGAGCACGAAGGATATGCCGACGGTACTCAGCGCTCCGATCGATTGAAAGGTCTCGCGAGTGGACGATCGTGGTTTCCGCTCGGGCTCCATGAGGTCAGTTTAGCAGTCCGGTCCCTGCGCGCGTAGTGTGCGCGGTGGGGTGGAGTTACCTGTTGCCCGTCAGCGGCTCGGCACCGAGCGACGCAGCCGAGGTGCTGGCGACATCGAACAACACCTGAGGATAGATGCCCAGCAGAATCGTTCCCGCGACAGCGATGATGAGTACTGCCGCGACGCCTGGTGATGGACGAACGGCATCGGGAACAGTGCTCCCTTCCCTGATCCACATGAACACGACAATACGCACGTAGTAGTACAGCGAAACGGCGCTATTGATCACGCCGATGATCGCGAGCCACACGTACCCGGCATCAATCGCCGCGCCAAAGAGCCAGAGCTTGCCCATGAAACCTGCCGTCGGCGGGATTCCACCGAGCGAGAGCATGAAAACCAGCATCGCGGCGGCCGTCGCGGGATGCGTGCGCGACAGTCCCGTGAGATCCTTCAGCTCGTCGCCGATGACGTGACGCCGGCGCAGCGTGACGACGACCGCGAATGCGCCGAGCTGCATGAACGAATAAACCATCAGATACACGAGCGCTGCCGTGATGCCGCGTGGAGGTCCCGCCACGATGCCGATCAGGACGTACCCGGCATGCGCGATCGACGAGTACGCGAGCAGGCGCTTGGTGTTGGTTTGCGTCAGCGCCGCGATGTTGCCGACCGTCATCGACGCAATCGACAGGAAATAGAACAAGACGCGCCACCCGAACGGCTGGCCGAACGCCACGCCCAGATTGTCGATGCGAAACGCCGGCAGGCCTTCGATGAAGATCCGCATCAGCATGGCGAACGACGCTGCCTTCGATCCGACGGAGAGGAGCGCCGTGATGGGCGTCGGCGCGCCTTCGTACACGTCCGGCGCCCACATGTGAAAGGGGACGGCGGCAATCTTGAACCCGATGCCTGCGACGAGCAGCAGCACCGCCAGCGGCAGCATGGCGCCAGGCTCGACGCCCGCCAGTCCGATGGCAATCGCACGCAGCTCGGTGCTCCCCGTCAACCCATACAGCAGCGACATGCCGTACAGGAGGATCCCGAGCGAGAACGCACCCAGGATGAAGTACTTCACGGCCGCCTCGTTCGAGCGGCGACTCGGACGGATGAAGCCCGCCAGCACGTAGAAGGACACGGCCATGGTCTCGAGGCCAATGAAAATCGTGATCAGATCGATTGCGCTCGCGATGATCATCATGCCGAGCGTGGCACAGAGGACGAGAAAGTAGTACTCGCCCGCGTGGGCGAACTCGATCGTGAGATACCTGGAGGACATCAGGACGGTGAGTGCCGCGGACAGGAGGAACAGCGTCTTGAAGAAGAAGGCAAAACTGTCGATGGCAAGCAGCCCGCCAAGGATCGTCGTGTGCTGGCCCACCGACGGCAGAACTGCAACGGCCGCCCCGGCGATCGTCGCAACCGTGACGCCCGCCAGCACCTTCTCGCGTGTCGGCAGCCCGTCGCGATCGACCGTGCTCGCAGCACCGCTCGGGGCAGGCGGGTCGCCCGGCGCGCGTGTTGTGCGCGCTGGGGTGCGAGGCTCTGGACCGAGCAGCAGATCGATCGCGAGCACGACGATCGACCCGGCCGTGACTACGAGCTCCGGTAAGAGCGCAAGAAAATCCGCCGCTGAAAAGCCCGCGGGCATTCAGCGGCCGCCTCCCGGCGGTTTGGGCGTCGGCGTTGCCGCATCGCCGCACGATGGCGGCGCCGCCGAGAATCCCAACGGAGCGCTCACCGGCGCCGCCGACGGGTTGAGGCACTTCGCGAGCGCCGGGCCGTAGGCTGCGTTGACGCGCACGACGACCCGCGCAACGGACGTCTCGAGGCGACGCAGGAGCGGCGACGGGTAGAGCCCGATCCAGACGGCGAGTGCGATTAACGGCAGAAACATGGCCAGCTCGCGCCCGTTCAAGTCCCTGAGCGACCTGTTCGCCGGATTGTCGACCCTGCCGAACATCGTCCGTTGGTACAACCAGAGCATGTACGCCGCACCGAGCACGATCCCGCTCGCAGCGATTGCTGCCCACGTTTTGTTGACGACGAAGACGCCGAGCAGGATCAGGACCTCTCCGATGAATCCGTTCAGCGACGGCAGCCCGATCGATGCCATCGTCATCACCAGGAACACCGCGGCGAATACCGGCATCACCTTGGAGAGACCGCCGTATTCGGCGATCTCGCGCGTATGCCGTCGTTCGTAGACGATCCCGACGATCAGGAACAGCGCACCGGTCGTGATCCCGTGATTGATCTGTTGAACGATGCTGCCTGTCAGACCCACTGGTGTGAGCGCGAAGATGCCGAGCGTCACCATGGCCATGTGGCTGACGCTCGAGTACGCGACGAGACGCTTCCAGTCGGTCTGAGCCAGTGCCAGGAGCGCGCCGTACACGATCCCCACGATCGAGAGCGCGACCATCAGCGGAACGAACGCACGTGACGCCTCGGGCAGAATCGGCAGGCTGAAACGGATGAAGCCGTACGTGCCCATCTTGAGGAGGACGGCCGCTAGCAACACCGAGCCCGCCGTCGGTGCGTCCGTGTGCGCGTCGGGCAGCCACGTGTGGAACGGGAACAAGGGAACCTTGATCGCGAACCCGAGGAAGAACGCGAGGAAAATCCACTTCTGGCGCTCGAGTGGAAGCGTCAGCTGCTGGAACTGCGTGATGTCGAACGTGTACGTGCCGGTGACATCGTGGTTGTAGAAATAGAGCGCCAGGATCCCGAGCAGCAGGACCACACTGCCGAAGACTGTGTACAGGAAGAACTTGATTGCGGAATAGAGTCGCCGGCCGCCTCCCCAGATGCCGATGAGGAAGTACATCGGAACGAGCATCACTTCCCAGAACAGGAAGAAGAGCAGGAAGTCGAGCGTGACGAAGACGCCAATCATGCCTGTCTGCAGCAACAGCATGCAGACGTAGTACTCCTTCACGCGCTCGGTGATTGCCGTCCACGACGAGAGGATGGCGATGGATCCCATGAGTGCGGTGAGCAGGACCAGCAGCATGCTGAAGCCGTCGACGCCCAGGTAGTAGCTCGCGCCGATCGACGGAATCCAGTCTCCGCGTTCAGTGAACTGCCACGCGGGATTCTGCGGGTCGTATCGAATCCAGAGCGGGAGCGCGACGAGGAGACCCAGCGCGCCGAACGCGTTCGCGATCCAGCGAATCAGCTGTTCCTGTCGGCGGTTCACGAACAAGAGCGCAAGCGCGCCGACGAGCGGTGTGAACAGGACGATCGAAAGCAGGTGATTCTCGAACAGCGCCCTCACCTCGCGAACAGGAAGATGGTCAGGAACACGAACACGCCGGCGAGCATCAGCAGGGCGTAGTTCTGCACGAGTCCCGTCTGCAAGCGTCGCAGCAGGTGGCTCCCGGCACCCGCGCCCGCGGCGAGCCCGTTCACGAAACCATCGACGAGATACTTGTCGAGCATGTGCGAGATCCACGCGGCAAGACGCGTGAGCACGCCCGACGCGTCCACGGCGCCATCGACGACGCGGCGATCGAACGTCCGGAGCGCGCGGCTGCCGGACAACGTTCCTCGAACCAGTGTCGATTCGTAAAGCTCGTCGACGTAGTACTTGTTCAACAGCACGCGGCGTACTCGCGGCCAACGGCCTGCGAGCGCGTCAGCAAGCGCCGGCTTCGTGAGATAGATGTGTCGCGCCAGGAGGATGCCCGCGACGGCGACCGCGATCGCCAGCAGCATGAGCATCAACTCGGCCCCAACGTGCTGGTCCGGCTGAAGCCGGACACCACCGAGGCTCGGTTCCAGGAACCGCTCGAGCATCCGCCCTCCGCCGAGTGCGGCCGGGATGCTGACGAACCCGGCGCTGGCCGCGCCGGCGGCGAGTGCAATCAGCGGAACAGTCATCATGCGCGGCGCCTCGTGAGGGCCTGGCCACGCGGCGGAACGGCCGAGCGCGTCAGCGAGGCCGTGCGTGACCTCGTGCTCCTCGCGCTCGGCCTCTCCGTGGGCGTGCGGATCCTGGGGATGCGGCGCGCCGTGGGCGGCGGCCTCTGATATCGCAGCCGGCGACGCCTCTCGCGGCCATGGCGAACCGTGATACGCCCCGAGGAAGGTCAACGACAGCAACCGGAACATGTACAGCGCGGTCAGAAAGGCCGTTGCCACCGCGAGAGCCCAGAGCATCCGGCTACTCTGGAACGCACGCGAGAGGATCTCGTCCTTGCTGAGGAATCCGGAGAGCGGCGGCACGCCGGCAATCGCCAGCCCACCGATCAACATGGTCACGTAAGTGACCGGGAGGTACTTTCGCAGGCCGCCCATCTTCCGAACGTCCTGTTCGCCGGCCATCGCATGGATGACGGCACCACCGCCGAGAAACAAAAGCGCCTTGAAGAACGCGTGCGTCACGAGGTGAAAGATCGACGCGGCAAAGGCACCCACGCCCGCCGCCAGGAACATGTATCCGAGCTGTGAAACGGTCGAGTAGGCAAGCACGCGCTTGATGTCGGTCTGGACGAGACCAACGGTCGCCGCCATCAACGCCGTGAGCGTCCCGACCACGGCGACGATCGTCATCACGAGCGGTGCGTGCGAGAACAGCGCCGCGTTTCGGGCCACCAGGTAGACGCCCGCGGCCACCATCGTTGCCGCGTGGATCAGCGCCGAGACCGGCGTCGGCCCTTCCATCGCGTCGGGCAGCCAGACGTGGAGCGGAAGCTGCGCGCTCTTCCCGATGGCGCCGATGAAGAGCAGCAGTGAGATCAGCGAAAGCGCACCGAACGAGGCGGGCTCCACCGGCATTGCTGCGGCGGCGTGAGCGACTGACCGGAAGTCCAGCGTGCCGAACGTGAAGAACACGAGAAACAGCCCGAGGATGAACCCCCAGTCGCCAATCCGGTTCGTGATGAACGCCTTCTTCCCCGCGTCCGACGCGCTGGTCTTCTCGTACCAGAACCCGATGAGCAGATACGAGCAGAGGCCCACGCCTTCCCATCCGACGAACATGACGAGGAAGTTCGCGCCGAGCACGAGGACGAGCATGAAGAAGCAGAAAAGATTCAGGTACGCGAAATACCGCGCGTAGGCTCCGCGCGGCTCGTCGTGCATGTAGGCCACTGAATAGACGTGGATGAGGAGCCCGATCCCCGTTACCACGAGGATCATCACGCTCGACAGCGGATCGAGCCTGAGCGTCCATGCGACCTCGAAATTGCCGATACCGCTCGTTGTCGCGAGCGGAATCGCGGGAATCCACGTCCCCAGCACGACGTCGTGCACCCGCCGGTCAGCGGGCAGACCGAGCAGCTGCACAAAGGCGACGACCGAAACCACAAACGCGATCGCCAACGCCGCATTCGCGACCGTGGCTGCCGCGTTTCGAGAAAACGAGCGAATCCCCACAACGCCGTTTATCAGCGCTCCAGCTGCTGGAAGAAGTGGGATCAGCCAGATGGTGTCCATGTCAGGTCTGTCGCCGTGCAGCTATCACCATTTCATCGAGTTCATCTCATCCACGTTCAGTG
>JBKPCD010000035.1:0-4804 GCA_046727175.1 Acidobacteriota bacterium
CGCCTGACGCCCTGCCTCGGTCATCATCGGACCGGCCGTGCCAACCGCGGCGATGACTGTTGTCAGCAACAGCATCCCGAGCCAGCGCGGATGGGCCACCACCGACTGAAACGTTTCCCGTGGAGATGTGATGATGCCGACGAAACGTGCCAGCAGGCTCTTCGGGGCGGCAGCCGCCACCGATCCCGGAGTTGTGTTGGTCATAGGGATGAAGTTGAGTTGCCGAGTTACAACGGACGCTCAGCCGAAGACCGCACGATTGTATAGCAAATCCATACGATGAACGGCGTTCAAATGTTCCGACCCCAAGCAACGCAAGTCCCTGTCTGATGTGGCACTTAGGGACCAGCGGCGGGACACGAGTTCACGGTGGCTCCGCAGCTCTGTAACCCCGGTCGCCGGGCTCGGTTAGGGGCTCGTGACTCGCTTCATTTCCCGTTCGAGTCCTTGGAACCTAGAACCTCGAGATGTTCCACGTATAAGCTGACCACTATGAGACAGATCCGGCAGTTGATCATCTTGACAGTTACAGCCGAACTGGTCCCCGCGATTGCCCAGGCGCAAGCGTTCGAGGTCATCGGCACTCGGGCGGCTGGGATGGGGGGCGCGTTCGTCGCGGTGACCGACGATGCATCGGCGGTGTATTGGAACCCCGGCGCTCTCGCTTCTGGTGCGTACTTCACCCTTCTGCTCGATCGAAACAGCGCAGACTTCTCTCAGGATGAGGACCCACAGCTCGGAGCTGGAAACCAATCCGGCACGGTCGTGTCGATGGCGGCGCTTCCGCTGGGGCTCTCGTACTACCGGCTCCGGGGGTCGAAGGTCCGGCCGGCGGGAGGAGACAATGTTCGGCTCGAGACGCTCATTACGCACCATGCGGGCGTCACCTTCGTGCAGTCTCTGACGGGCCACGTCTCAGTTGGTGCGACGTTCAAGCTGGTGCGCGGCATAGCAGCGGCCGATACTGTGTCATCGACTGGCCGGAACCTCGATGATCTGCTCGACCAGACGGAAGACCTTGTCGGTCGTGCGACCAACAAGTTCGACGCGGACGTCGGCGTGTCCGCAGTGTTCCGAACATTCAAGGCGGGAGTCACGCTCAGAAATGCCGTCGCACCAGGCTTCGAGGTCGCCAGCGGGTCCGAGAAGCTGCGATTGGAGCGGCAGGGCCGCGCAGGTATCGCGCTCATTGCAGCCACTGGATGGCTCCTCGCGGTCGATGCCGACCTGAATCGAACGCCAGGCCCCCTGGGCGACGTTCGGAACATCGCCGTCGGCGCGGAGGCGCACCTCGCCCGCCGTGCGTTCGTCCGGGCCGGCGTCCGGGCGAACACCGTCAGCGATCAGCCGGCCGGCCGAGCGCCAGTCGTGAGCGTCGGCGGCAGCTACGCAGTTCTGGGCTCGCTGCTCATCGACGGTCAGGTGACCGGCGGGTCGGAAGGCGGTGGCACCGGGTGGGGGCTCGCCGCGCGCGTCGTCTTCTAGTCGCTTGTCAAGGGAAAAGGGAAAAGGGAAAAGGGACAAGGGAAAAGGGGAAAGGGGAAAGAGAAGTAAACAGCAAGAGGAACAACAATGTCAGGCGGCCCACGAAACCGTGCTCCGTTTTCTCCGTTTCTTCTCTTTTCCCTTTTTCCTTTTGCCTTTTCCCTTGACCTAGCCGCTTCGACCTTGACAAAAACTGTCAGTCTTGTACAATCTTGTTCTCCCCCAGCACGACCTCACGCGTCGATCGAGTGTTGACGCACCGGCTTCCCCGCCCTGTCGAACTGCACACACTTCGCCCAGAGTTTCAGACAATGGCCGTCCGGATTGGAGAACTGCTGCTCAAGGAGAAGCGGATTACACCTGCTCAACTGCAGGAAGCGCTCACTTACCAGAAGACCAACGGCGGCAAGCTCGGTCTGAACCTCGTCAAGCTCGGGTTTGTGAAGGACGAGGAGATCACTTCGCTTCTCAGCAAGCAGTACGGCGTTCCCTCCATCAACCTAGCTCAGTTCGAGATCGACAGCTCCGTCATCAAGCTGATCCCCGCGGAAACCGTCCAGAAGTATCAGATCGTACCGTTGAGCCGATCCGGTGCGACCTTGACGATTGCCATCACCGACCCGACGAACGTGTTCGCCATGGACGACATCAAGTTCATGACGGGCTACAACGTCGAGCCGGTGGTCGCCTCGGAAACGTCGGTCGCTGAGGCGATCCAGCGGTACTACTCCTCGACCGTTCCTGCGCGTCAGGATCGAAAGGGGAATGGCGCGGCGGGCGACGCGAACCTCACGAGCGCGGCGACGCTCGAGATGGTCAGCAAGGCGCTCGAGGAAACCACCGCGATTGCCGACGACGATGTCGAGGTGCTCGATGAGCTGGAGCAGATCGACGTCGCGTCGCTCGAGCGCCAGAGCGGCGAGGCGCCGGTCATCCGGCTCGTGAACCTGATGCTGATGTCGGCGATTCAGAAGGGGGCGAGCGATATCCACATCGAGCCGTACGAGAAGGAATTCCGGGTGCGTTTCCGCATCGACGGCATCCTCTACAACGTCATGGCGCCGCCGATGAAGTTTCGTGACGCGATCACGTCGCGGCTGAAGATCATGGCGAAGCTGGACATCGCGGAGAAGCGGCTGCCCCAGGACGGCCGAATCAAGATCCGGTTTGCCGCCGACGGCGCAACCAAGGAGATCGATTTCCGCGTGTCCTGCCTGCCGACGTTGTTCGGCGAGAAGATCGTCCTGCGTCTGCTCGACAAGGACAAGCTGATGCTGGACATGACGAAGCTCGGGTTCGAGCCCACGTCGCTCGCGAAGCTCGAGGCGGCCATTGCGAAGCCGTGGGGCCTGGTGCTCGTCACGGGTCCGACCGGCAGCGGCAAGACGAACACGTTGTACTCCTCGATCGCGAAGGTCAATACGCCAGAGACGAACATCATGACCGCCGAAGATCCCGTCGAGTTCAATCTGGTCGGCGTCAATCAGGTGCACGTGCGCGAGAACATCGGCCTGAACTTCGCGGCGGCGCTTCGATCGTTCCTCCGGCAGGACCCGAACATCATCCTCGTCGGCGAAATCCGTGACTTCGAGACCGCGGAGATTGCGGTCAAGGCGGCGCTCACGGGTCACCTCGTGCTCTCGACGCTGCACACCAACGACGCGCCGAGCACGATCAATCGCCTGATGAATATGGGGATCGAACCATTCCTCGTGGCGAGCTCGGTCAACCTGATTTGCGCGCAGCGCCTGGTGCGTCGGATCTGTGCGAGTTGCAAACACGAGCACCCGCACCCGCCGCAGGCCCTCGTTGACGCGGGCTTCACGCCCGAAGAGGCGAATCGCGTGGCCCCGAAGAAGGGAAAAGGGTGCGAGAAATGCAACCAGACCGGCTACAAGGGCCGCGTCGGTCTTTACGAAGTGATGGAAATCACCGACGAACTCCGCGAGCTGATCCTGGTCGGCGCGTCCGGCCTCGAGCTCAAACGCAAGGCGGTCGAAGAGGGGATGATTACGCTGCGACGCAGCGGCCTGCAGAAGGTGATGGACGGCGTGACGACGATCGAGGAAGTCGCGAGAGAGACCGTGAAGTAGAGGCACGAGGAATATACGCGGGAGAGGATTCCATCTTTGGCGACATTACCCGAACTGCTCAAGACCGTGGTCGAGCTCAATGGCTCGGACCTGCACCTGACGACGCAGACGCCGCCGCAGATTCGCGTACACGGTCAGCTGCAGACGCTGGATTTGCCGGTGCTCGGTCCGTCGGAAACGAAAGCGCTCTCGTACAGCGTGCTCACCGACGCCCAGAAGAAACGTTTCGAAGAGACGCTGGAGCTGGACTTCTCCTTCGGCATTCGCGGTATTGCCCGTTTTCGCTGCAACATGTTCAACCAGCGGGGCGCGGTCGCGGCGGTGTACCGACTGATCTCCGAGAACATCAAGTCGTTCGATCAGCTCGGTCTTCCAGCCGTCCTCGGAACACTCTGCGAGCGTCCGCGTGGCCTGGTGCTTGTGACAGGTCCGACGGGCAGCGGCAAGTCGACGACGCTCGCGGCGATGATCGACAAGATCAACACCGAGCGGCGCGAGCACATCCTGACAATCGAGGACCCAATCGAGTACCTCCATTCGCACAAGGGATGCCTGGTCAACCAGCGCGAGCTGCACAGCGATACCCACAGTTTTGCTGTCGCGCTGCGAGCGGCCCTGCGTGAAGATCCCGACGTCGTGCTGATCGGCGAGCTGCGCGATCTCGAGACGATCGAGTCCGCCTTGCGGATCGCCGAAACTGGTCACTTGACGTTCGCCACGCTTCACACGAACTCGGCGGCGCAGACGATCAATCGCATCATCGACGTCTTTCCTGCGCATCAGCAGGGGCAGATTCGGACTCAGCTCTCGCTGGTGCTCGAAGGTATCGTCTGCCAGACGCTGTTGCCCCGGAGCGATGGCGCAGGTCGTGTGGTCGCACTGGAGATCATGGTGCCCACGCCGGGCATCCGGAACCTGATTCGGGACGACAAGGTGCACCAGATCTACTCGTCGATGCAGGCCGGGCAGGAAAAGCTCGGAATGCAGACGATGAATCAGTCGCTCGCGACGCTGTACTACAAGCGGCTCATCTCGCTCGAAACCGCGATGAGTGCGTCGTCGCTCAAGGACGAGCTCGAGCAGATGATCGCGCGCGGTACGGGCGTGATCGCCGGCGCAGGCACGAATCGTCCGGCCGCACCGCGGGGACGGTGAGAAGAACCGGCTCTTGGCTCATGGCTTTGGGCTGTAGGCCGGCAAAGAGTGTAGGGCGGGGTCTTCAGACC
>JBKPCD010000036.1:0-8791 GCA_046727175.1 Acidobacteriota bacterium
TACGAGAAGACAGCCGCGAATGCCGACAGCACGCCCGACAGGACCTTCAACGAGTCGGTTGCATCCATGATTTGGAATACCAACCCTGGCTTCCAAGGAAGCCTCGGGAGGGAAGGATCGCGCTCGCGACCGCCATGAGAACGGCGTTCCCGATGAGCGTCCGCCGGGAAATATTCGTGGAGTTGTCCTTCTCAGTTCTCATTCGGCTTCGTCCTCATCGTCTTTGGAAGCGTCCATATCCTTCAGGGCACGATGAGCGCACCCTCGACGATCGCCCTTCACCTGTATGAACACCAACGCGACACGAGACGGGCCATTTGGATCCTGTTCTTCTCTGCCATCAGCCGGACGTCGCAAACGATGCACTGGGTACCCGACGAAGTCTCAGCGAATCCGCAGGGTTTCGTCAGGTTCTGAGCGGGGGAGGAGCCGTACCGAAACCGCTGAGGCCAGATCGAAAACGCACAACGCGTGCGGAGGTGCGGGCTATAATCCGTCGGCACAGCGCGGGTCGATCATGCCGTTCGTCTCTGGCACTCGCTTTGGCGCCTTCGAAGTCGTTGAACGGATCGGCGCGGGCGGCATGGGGGAGGTCTACCGCGCCCGCGATACGCGCCTCGATCGCAGCGTCGCATTGAAGATCATTCGCGCATCGGAGCTGCCCGGCCGCGCCCGCGTCGAGCGCTTCAAGCGTGAAGCGCGCGCCATCTCGCGCCTCAATCATCCGCACATCTGCGCGCTCCATGACATCGGCGAGCACGAGGGCGAAGCGTTTCTCGTCATGGAGTATGTCTCGGGCGAGACGCTCGCGACCCGGCTCGAGCGGGGACCGCTGCGCATCGAGGAGGTCTTGCGGTACGGCGCCCAGATCGCAGACGCCCTCGACACGGCGCACCGCAACGGCGTCGTCCATCGCGATCTCAAGCCAAGCAACATCATGCTGACGCGAGGCGGCGTGAAGCTGCTCGACTTCGGACTCGCGAAGCTGCGCGACGTCGACGCCGACCGCACGGGCAACGCCACGACGATGAGCCTCGGACTATCGGAGGATGGGTTGATTGTCGGCTCGCTGCCGTACATGGCACCAGAACAGCTCGAAGGGAAGCCGGTAGATGCGCGCGCGGATCTCTTTGCGCTGGGCGCCGTGCTCTACGAGATGACGACGGGCACGCCAGCGTTTCAAGGAAACAGCAAGGCGAGCTTGATGGTCGCCATCCTGTCGGAGGAACCGGTCGCGCCGGTGACACGCCAGCCGCTGACGCCCGCGCTGCTCGATCGCACGATCCGACGTTGTCTGGCGAAAGCGCCTGACGATCGCTGGCAGTCTGCCGCTGATCTGGCTGCGGAGCTGAAATACGTCCTCGAGAGCTTGCATGACGCCGCGACCGAGACTTCCGTCAGCAGACCCCGCCGGTTCGTATGGCCAGCCGCGGTGGCGCTCGCGATTGCACTGCTGGCGACGTGGCTTGTTCTGCGCATCCGCTCGAACGAGCGCCCGTTGATCATTTCGTCCCAGCGGCCCATTGGGACCTTCGGTGCGTCGTACCGCCAGGCGACACTCTCTCCCGACGGCGGACTGATCGCGTTCGCTGATTACGGAAAACCGGTCACACAAATCTGGGTCAAGAACCTCGCCCAGGGCGATCCGATCCAAATCACATCCGGAGACGCGCACGCGTCGCATCCGACGTGGTCGCCCAAGAACGACCAGATCGTGTTCGCACGCCGAGGTCAAGGACTCTGGTCGGTCCCGCCCCTCGGCGGGAACGCGAGACGCGTGCTCGAGTTCGGTGAGAGTCCGCAATTCTCTGCGAACGGCGAGCGACTGGTATTCGAGCGAAACGGTCGTGAGATCTGGACGGCTGGTGCCGACGGGTCCGACGCGAAGCGCGTCAACGGTGTCCCCGTTCCGTGGTATTCCGGCGGCCTGAACCCGGCCTTTTCGCCTGATGCATCGTCGATCGTCTACTTCATGCCGGAGATCGGTCCGAACGGCGACTTCTGGATCGTGCCATCGGCCGGTGGCACGCCGCGGCAGCTGACGCAGGACTTCACGGAAGCGAGCGGACCGGTCTGGACGCCCGACGGCCGGTTCGTCATTTTCAGCTCGATGCGAGGGGGGAGTCGCACGTTGTGGCGCGTGCCGGCCGCCGGCGGGACACCGGAGCCGGTGACAGCCGGCGCCGGCGAGGAGCTCGAACCGGTCCTGTCGCGTGACGGCCGTTCGCTGGTCTACACCAACGTCCGCAACGCGTATCAACTGCGTGCACTGGACCCCGACAAGGGTGCGGAGCGGGTGATCCTCGAGAGACGACGACAAGCCGTGTTTGCGCGGGCTTCGCCTGATGGTTCGACGGTAGCGTTCTTCGGGTTCGGCGACGTCGGTGATACGCAGGTCTTCGTCGTGCCCCTCCGTGGTGGCTTAGCCCAGCAGGTCACGCAGGGGTACATCAACACAATGCCGCGATGGTCGCCGGATGGATCTTCGATCTATTACTACGAGCAACGTCCCGGGTCATCGTTCCGAAGCATTCCCGTAACCGGCGGTGCGAGCCGGGAAGTTCGCCCGTGGAAGTGGGAGAGCCACCACGCAGCTGAGTTCAGGCCCCGACGGGTCGCGAATCGCCTATTTTCGACAGGCAGCTCCGGGCGAGAAACCTGTTGTCGAACAGACCGTGATCGAGGACGTCAAATCGGGGAGCCAGCATCCCATTGCACTTCCGCTACTGGTGCCACGCTGGTCGCGGGATGGACGCACCATCGTCGGCCACACAGCGACGGGCCGACCGCAGGTCGCGACGTGTCCGCCGAACGGAGCGCCGTGTCGGACGCTGACCCCTGGGCAAGTTCCAGTCTGGTCAGCGGACGGCTCGCGGATTTACTTCCTGCGCGACGGCGCCACACCTTCATTGAAGGAACTGTGGTCAATCGGCCCGAATGGCGGCGAAGAACGGGAGGTGTTCGATCGTATGGGACCGTACCATCGGATCGATGTGATATTCGACGTTTCGCGGCAAGGCGAAATCATCTGGAGCGCGTTCGTCGAAGGACGTCACGAGCTGTGGCAGGCAAGGCTGCGGCCGTGAAGACGGTGGTCGGCGCTCGCCGGCAAACCGCGTGGTTCAACGTCACTCAGATCAGGGGCCGTGCGGCTTTGCCGACGTCCCAGGCACTGCGCGAACTTCACGCAGCAAGCTTGCCCGTGTGGGGTGGGCTAGGACATCGACAAATAGCAGGTCGAGTCAGAATCCTTCCAGACACGAACGAAAGGACATGCCATGAAAGCTGCCGTGGTTGAAGAGATTGCGAAGCCGCTCGTCGTCCATCGTGATTGGCCCGACCCCGATTGCGGAGCGGACGAGGCCGTCATTCGCGTCGGAGCGAACGGGATCTGTCGCAGCGATTACTACGTGTGGCAGGGCGGCTGGCCGTGGCTGGGCATCGCGCTTCCCGCTCCCATCGTATTGGGGCACGAGTACTGTGGCGTAGTCGAGGAGGTCGGATCCGCGACCACGCGAGTGCGCAAAGGCGACCGCGTCGTGGTCCCCTTCAATCACAGTTGCGGCAGATGTGAGTCGTGTCAGGCCGGGCACCAGAACGTGTGTTCGGACATACGACTTCCGATGCTCCACTATAGTGGCGGGTTCGGCCAGTACACGAAAGTCGCGCGGGCGGACGTGAACGTCGTGCCACTTCCCGAGAGTGTTTCGTTCGTGCATGCCGCCGCGCTGGGCTGCCGATTCATGACCGCGTGGCACGGAGTCGTCGATCAGGCTGGCGTTCAAGCGGGCGAGTGGGTCGCCGTATTCGGGTGCGGCGGCGTCGGCATAGCGGCAGTGGACATCTGCACCGCTCTGGGCGCAAACGTCATCGCGGTCTCGCGCACGCCGGATAAGCTGGCGCTGGCGAAAGAACTTGGGGCCGTGCACACGGTCAACGCAGCGGAAGGCAAAGCGGCCGAGCAGGTGACCGAGCTCACAGGTGGCGGCGCCCACGTCTCTATCGATGCGCTGGGTGATGCCGAAACCGCGATCCCTGCCGTGCTCAGTCTTCGAGCGCGAGGTCGTCACCTGCGCTTAGGGACGTCGAGCCAGAAACAGGGCGGAACCATCCCGCTGCCGGTCGATCTATTCGTTTTCCGTGAGCTCCGCTTCGTCGGGTCGTTCGGCATGCAGGCCGCTCGTTACCCCGAGATGTTGCGCATGGTGGAATCGGGCAAGCTGCACCCCGGCCAGATGGTGCGAGGCACGGTGTCGATAGACGAAGCGGGTGACGTTCTGAAGAGCATGACGACGTACAACACGGTCGGGATGCGTGTAATCACGGAATGGTGAAGCCATGCGTCTCGGATTCGGCGACTTCATCTTCAATTTTGGATACACGAGAGGTGCTCCGAAACGGGCAGCTCGTCGTGTTCTCGCCGGAGTCCTTTCAGTTGCTCGAAGCGGAGAATGACTCTCACGCTAGCGTCCTCTTGATGTGCTCACTGAATGCTTCATAGGTCAGGTAGGCCGGCTCCTGATGCCTGCTCGTCGTCACGCTGTCTACGCCGCGGAGCCCGAGTGATTAGATTACCGCGAACGGTCGAACGTCTTGCCCACGGGACTTGAATAGCGCGCGATGATTTGCCACCGATCGAGGTGCTTCTTCCAGATATCCACGACGTAGAAGTCACCGCTGCGGTCGCTTCCCTCACGTGTCGCTTTCTGAGTCAGCACCAGACTGACCACCGCCAGGTCGTCGGCGAGCTTGCGCGCGGCGTGGTACCGCTCCTCCAGAGACTCCACCTTGTATGTACTCGATGGCTGGCCCCAGATGGCGCGAGGGACGCTTTTTTCCGGAGCGTCCGAGAAGCGAACTGTGAACTCGGGGCTGACGAGACGGTCCATCGTCTTTGCATCTTTGAATCCGTCCAGGGCCGCTTTACCGAGCTCCTGCTCGAGTTGACGCAACACATCTGTGAGCTGAGAGTCAACGTCTCCGGGCGGTGGAAGCTGAAGTTTCGCGCGCTCTGGCGGCTGCCCCACTGGGCTGGAGTATCGGGCGATGATCTGCCATTGCTCACCACGCTTCCTCCAGAAATCCACCAGATAGAAATTGCCGCTGTAGTCCCGGCCACTCATCGTCGCTTTGGTTGCACCAAAGAGACTGACAACGGCGAGATCATCGGAAAGTCTGCGAGCCGCGAGCTGCTGTAGCTGGTACCACTCGGGCTTGAGCCTCTTGAGCGTGTTGTCCATCCACATGGCGCGAGGCAGGCTGTTCTGAGGAACGTCGGCCACGCGTAACGTGTACTCCGGCGCGACGGACCGGTCGATGGTTTCAGCGTCCATGTGCATGATTGCATCCCAGAAATCCCGCTCTGCGCGCTGCAACTCTTCAGTGAGCCGCGGGTCGACATCGGTGGGAGGCGGTAGTTGACCCGTTTGCGCAACCGTGGGCTGGCCGAGCGCAGTGGAGCAAATCAGACCGACCAGCGCGTATAGGAATGCACGACTGCAAGTCACCATATAAATACCTGCTCCCTCAACGGGCGAGAAGTCAATTTTCCGAAAACTGGAGGACCAGCACGCCCGTGCCAGGCGCCTCCCCTTCTATGGACACGAAAGCGAATCGTTACGGCCATGTGGACCTCATCGAAACTCGATCCGCACGTGCCGCAACGTGCTGATTTATCCACGCCCATCTCCCTGACTGAGAACTGGAACTCGCGGCCGTCGTTCAGCGTGCCTGACGACGCGATCTCTATCTTGCTGTTGCCGGGTCCCTGTGGACGCAGGATACCGATCTGATTCACGAACTCGAAAAACGACACCGAGCCGATCGACACTGACGGCAGCGATCTCAGGTCGCCGATGTAGAGCTCGCCGTCTTCGATGGCGGACTGCAACTCGGACCAGCGGACGAACCAGATCGGAACGGCGCCAGTGCCCCTGAGCAAAGCGTAGAGTGGACCGGGTCGATCGGAGGCGGGCCGTTCTTGTAGATCGCGAATCCGTTGACGCTCAGAGAGCAGCCGAACGCCCTGAGATCGACCGCAACGATCAGATTGGAGTCCGCTTCAACGCAGTCGGGGTCGCCGAGAAACGGGATCGCTGCCCAGACGCCATCCTGGAAGATCTGACCGCCGGGCGGCCGATCGATCGATGCGTAGAATGGGGGACCCGGATCCTGCGAGAACCAGTAACCGGACCGCGGCGCGCGGCGAACTCTCGAGCGCCAACACGCTGGCGATGAGGGCGACCGGCGCAATGGATTTCTTCATGACGTGATGTCACAAACGATGCGCTCGCGAGGCGGATGAAGTCTCAGCGAATTGTCAGGGGTTCGTCAGGTTCCAGTCCCGTTTCCCATTCAGGATGCGGTCCAACCGCTGAGGTCGTGAAGGAAGCGCATCGTCTTCGGATGGCTGGGGCTATAATCCGCGTCACAGCCTGGGTGGATCATCGATGCCGTTCGTCTCTGGCACCCGCTTTGGCGCCTTCGAAGTCGTTGAACCGATCGGCGCAGGCGGCATGGGGGAAGTCTACCGCGCCCGCGACACTCGCCTGGATCGCACCGTCGCCTTAAAGGTCATTCGCGCATCGGAGCTGCCCGGCCGCGACCGCGTCGAGCGCTTCAAGCGTGAAGCGCGCGCCATCTCGCGCCTCAATCATCCGCATATCTGCGCGCTCCATGACATCGGCGAGCACGAGGGCGAAGCGTTTCTCGTCATGGAGTATGTGTCGGGCGAGACGCTCGCCACCCGGCTCGAGCGAGGACCGCTGCGCGTCGAGGAGGTCTTGCGGTACGGCGCCCAGATCGCAGATGCCCTCGACACGGCGCACCGCAACGGCGTTGTCCATCGCGATCTCAAGCCAAGCAACATCATGTTGACGCGAGGCGGCGTGAAGCTGCTCGACTTCGGGCTCGCGAAGCTGCGCGACGTCGACGCCGACCGCATGGGCAACGCCACGACGATGAGCCTCGGGCTGTCGGAGGATGGCTTGATTCTCGGCTCGCTGCCATACATGGCGCCAGAACAGCTCGAAGGGAAGCCGGTAGATGCGCGCGCGGATCTCTTCGCGCTTGGCGCCGTGCTCTACGAGATGACGACCGGCGAACCCGTGTTTCGGGGCAGCAGCAAGGCGAGCTTGATGGTCGCGATCCTGTCGGAGGAACCGGTCGCGCCGGTGAAGCGGCAGCCGCTGACGCCTGCGCTGCTCGATCGCACGATCCGACGCTGTCTCGCGAAGGCGCCAGACGATCGCTGGCAGTCGGCCGCTGATTTGGCTGCGGAGCTGAAATACATTTCCGAGACATTGCACGACACGCAACCGTCGGCGCACGTCGCAATCAAACGCCGCACACGAACTGCGATGACGATCGCGGCGGCACTCGGCATTGGTGCTGCGCTGGCGGCGATCGCGCTCGTCGCGGGGAGGCCCGCTCAACTGCGGCCATTATTTCAGCGGCTCACGTTTCGCCGGGGCATCATCACTGCTGCCCGAGTCGCACCCGACGGTCAGACGATTGTTTACAGCGCATCGTGGGAGGGTCAGCCGTACGATCTCTATCAAACACGTCTGGGCAGCCATGAGTCGCGTTCCCTGGCGATGGCGGATGCGCGGCTCCTCGGGATCTCCTCATCCAACGAGCTGGCGTTCACACGTGGCCGGCAGTCGGTGATGCGGGCGTTCGGAACCTTGGCACGGATGCCGCTCGCAGGCGGAGTACCGCGCGAGCTGCTCGAGAACGTCGCTGCGGCAGACTGGACTGCTGACGGCGCCGAACTTGCGGTCATTCGGTCGAATCCCGATGCGGCGGGAAGGGTCCAGATCGAATATCCAATCGGACAAAAGATCTACGAGTCCTCTTCCAGTCTGAGCTCGCTGCGGATCTCACCGGCTAGTGATCGCGTCGCATTCATGGAAGGGAACATTCCGAAGGCGATTGTCGTGGTCGATCGCGCCGGCCAGAAGAAGATCCTGACAGCCGGATGGAATCCGGCGCTCGGACTCGTCTGGTCACCTGACGGTACCGAGGTCTGGTTCACGGGTTCGCGAAATGCGCCGTCGGCGCTCAGGGCGGTTTCACTCGACGGCAAGGAACGGTTATTAGCGGACGCGCCAGACATGCTCAGAATTCAGGATGTGTTCCGCGATGGTCGCGTACTGGCCCTGCGCGACCACGGCCGCGAGGGGTTCGCATGTCGCACTGCGAGCGACACGAACGACCGGGATTTGAGCTGGTTCGACGGTTCGGCGCTCGAGGTCCTCTCCGCGGATGGGCGCACGGTTGTATTCGGCGAGATTCGCGGGGGTGCTGGAGCGACCTGGGGAATCTACCTGAGGAAGACGGACGGCTCCGCGGCTGTGCGACTTGGAGATGGTTTCCCAGAGGATCTCTCGCCGGACGGCCGCTGGGTCTTGAAGCGGCCGACTGACAGCACGCATGGCTGGGAGCTGTTGCCGGTTGGTGCCGGTATATCCAGAACGCTGCCGCGTGGAACCGTTACCGGCAGGTTCGAAGCGAATTTTCTGCCGAACGGAAAGGCGGTGGCGTTCGGCGGCGCCGAGGAAGGGCGCGGCAACCGGATTTACGTCCAGGATCTCGACGGTGGCCTTCCGCGGCCCATCTCGCCAGAAGGGGTCCGCACGATCGGGTTGGCAACACCTGATGGCCAATTCGTCGTCGGCTCATCGGGCGGCCAGCACATTCTTTTTAGTGTCAGCGGTGGCCAACCGCAAGTGCTGTCGTTTCTCTCCGCCGATGATTGGCCGGTGCAGTGGGCAGACGGACGATCTCTGTA